>DATLEL010000119.1:0-2438 GCA_035525255.1 Usitatibacter sp. | reverse complement strand
GTGCACCTGTCCGAGGCGGTCCTTGCGCGCATCCATTTCCTGGTGCGCTCGAGCCCGCGGGAGGCGCCCGATTACGACGTGCGCGCCATCGAGAGCGATATCGCGCAGGCGGTGCGCCGCTGGGAGGATGACCTCAAGGCGACGCTGATCGAGAGCGCGGGCGAGGAGCGCGCGCTGGCAATGTTGCGCGGCTATGGCAGCGCATTCCCGGCCGGGTATCGCGAAGCGGTGCCGCCGCGCATCGCGGTACGTGACATCGGCTTCATGGAAAAGCTGGACGCCGAACGGCCGTATGCCGTGAGCCTTTACCGTCCGGTGGAGGGCGGCGAGCGCACGCTGCGCCTGCGCGTCTACCGGTTGGGCGCGCCGGTGCCGCTCTCGGGAAGCCTGCCGGTGCTGGAGAACATGGGCCTGCAGGTGCTGGACGAGGCCTCGTACGAGATCGAGCGCACCGGCCTGCCGCCCGTATTCATCCACGACTTCGGCCTCGACAGCTCGCGGCCCATTCCCGACGTCGAGGCGATCAAGGCGATCACCGAGGATGCGCTGCTGCGGGTCGCGCGCCGCGAGATCGAGAACGACGGCTTCAACCGCCTCACCCCGCTCGCGGCACTACCCGCCGATGACGTGGTGGTCCTGCGTGCTTATGCCAAGTACCTCAAGCAGACCGGCTTCACGTATAGCCAGGCGTACATCGAGCAGACGCTCGCCGCGCACGCGCCGATCACCTCGAAGCTCGCGGCCTTCTTCCACGCGCGCTTCGATCCGGCCATCTCCAAGACGCGCGACGAGCTGCAGTCGCGCATCGAGCAGGACATCAAGGCCGCGCTGAATTCGGTCGCCATCGCGGACGAGGACCGCATCCTCCGCCGGTTCCTTCATCTCATGCGCGCGACGCTGCGCACCAACCACTGGGTCAAGTCGGCCGAGGGCCTGCGCAAGCCCTACGTGTCCTTCAAGTTCCAGTCGGCGCAGGTGCCCGAGCTTCCGGATCCGCGTCCATTGTTCGAGATCTGGGTCTACGCACCACGCTTCGAGGCGATCCACCTGCGCGGCGGCAAGGTCGCCCGCGGCGGGCTACGCTGGTCCGACCGGCCGGAGGATTTCCGCACCGAGGTCCTCGGCCTGATGAAGGCGCAGATGGTCAAGAACGCGGTCATCGTGCCGGTGGGCTCCAAGGGGGGCTTCGTGCTGAAGGTCGCGCCGCCGATGAGCGAACGCGAGGCTTACCTCAAGGAAGGCGTCGAGTGCTACCGCAATTTCCTGCGCGGCCTGCTCGACGTGACCGACAACCTGGTCGCCGGCAAGGTGGTGCCGCCGCGTGACGTGATCCGCCACGATCCCGACGACACGTATCTCGTGGTCGCCGCGGACAAGGGCACCGCCACGTTCTCCGACTACGCCAACGGCGTCTCGGCGGAATACAAGTTCTGGCTGGGTGATGCCTTCGCCTCCGGCGGCAGCGCCGGCTACGACCACAAGAAGATGGGCATCACGGCCAAGGGCGCGTGGGAGAGCGTGAAGCGCCACTTCCGCGAGACCGGCGTGGACACCCAGGCGCAGGACTTCACCGTCGCGGGCATCGGCGACATGTCGGGCGACGTCTTCGGCAACGGCATGCTGCTCTCGCGCCACATCAAGCTGGTCGCCGCGTTCGACCATCGCCACATCTTCCTCGACCCGGACTCCGAGCCCGGCGTGGCCTTCCGCGAGCGCGAGCGGCTATTCGCGTTGCCGCGCTCCTCCTGGGACGACTACAACAAGACGCTCATCTCCAAGGGCGGCGGCGTCTTCCCCCGCGGCGCGAAGAGCATCACGCTCGCGCCCGCGGCCGCCAAGGCCATCGGCGTGGAGCCCGGCGATTTCACGCCGCAGGACCTCATGAAGGCGATCCTGCGCGCGCCCGTGGACCTGCTCTACAACGGGGGCATCGGCACCTACGTGAAGGCCACCCGGCAATCCAACGCCGAGGTGGGCGACCGTGCGAACGACGCCATCCGCGTGAACGGCGCGGAGCTGCGCTGCAAGGTCGTGGCGGAGGGCGGCAACCTCGGCTTCACGCAGCTGGGCCGCGTCGAGTACGCGCAGGAGGGCGGGCGCATCTATACCGACGCCATCGACAACTCGGCGGGCGTGGATTGCTCCGACCATGAAGTGAACATCAAGATCATGCTCGGCATCGTGATGACCGATGGCGAGATGACCGACAAGCAGCGCAACAAGGTCCTCGCCGACATGACGGAGGACGTGGGCAAGCTGGTGCTCGCCGACAATTATTACCAGACGCAGTCGTTGTCGGTCTCTGGCGTGCGCGGCGACAAGCTGCTCGATGCGCAGGCGGCTCTCATCCGCGCGCTCGAGAAGGCGGGGCGGCTCAACCGCGTGGTGGAGTACCTGCCCGCGGACGACGAGATCGCGGAACGCCGCATCGCCAAGCA
>DATLEL010000288.1:0-2236 GCA_035525255.1 Usitatibacter sp. | reverse complement strand
CGACTTCAAGATGGAGAAGCACCACATCGACCGGCGCGTGGAGCAGATGGCGGCCGAAGGCGTGACCTTCCGTACCGGCGTGCACATCGGCGTGACGCTGACGGCGGAGCAGCTCCTCGAGCAATTCGATGCGGTGGCGCTCACCGGCGGCAGCGAAAAGTCGCGTGACCTGCCGGCGCCGGGCCGTGAGCTCGCGGGCATCCATTACGCGATGGAATTCCTGCCGCAGCAAAACAAGGTGAACGCGGGCGACACCGTCCCGGGCCAGATCACCGCCACCGGCAAGCACGTGGTGGTCATCGGCGGCGGCGATACCGGCAGCGACTGCATCGGCACCTCGATCCGCCAGGATGCGGCCTCGGTCACCAACTTCGAGCTGATGCCGATGCCCCCGGAGCGCGAGAACAAGGACCTCACCTGGCCCTACTGGCCGCTCAAGCTGCGCACGTCCTCCTCGCACGAGGAGGGCGCGGAGCGCGACTTCGCCGTCGCCACCAAGCGCTTCGAGGGCAAGGACGGCCGCGTCGAAAGCCTGACCGCGTGCCACGTCGAATGGGTGAAGGACGACAAAGGCGCGATGGCGATGAAGGAAGTGCCGGGGACCGAATTCACCATCCCGGCGCAGCTGGTGCTGCTCGCCATGGGGTATGTGCACCCGGTGCATGCAGGCCTCGTCGACCAACTCGGAGTTGAAAAGGACGCGCGCGGCAACGTGAAGGCCCCGACCGACGGGCCCGGTGCGTACGCGACCTCGATCCCGAAGGTATTCGCCGCGGGGGACATGCGTCGCGGGCAATCGCTCATCGTCTGGGCGATCCGCGAAGGCCGCCAGTGCGCGCGCGAGGTCGACGCGTTCCTCACGGGCAGCTCCGACCTGCCGCGCTAGGAGCCGCACCGATCGCCGCGCTCAAGATCCTCCTCATCGCGGTCGCGGTGGGGTACGCCGCCATCATCGCGGCGGTGTGGCTCACGCAGGAGCGCCTGCTGTTCTATCCGCAGCCCGCGTCGGGCGTCCCGCGCGCGCCGGCGGGCTGGCGGCTGGAGGAATTTCGCCACACGGCGAGGGACGGCACGCTCCTCGCTGGCGTCCTGGTCGCGCCGCCGGTGGATCGCCCGCCGCTGGTGATCTACTACGGCGGCAATGCGGAGGAGGTCACCTCCTTTGCGCCGCTGGCGGCGGAAAGCTACGGCGCGCGCGCGCTGCTGCTGGTGAACTACCGCGGCTATGGCGCGAGCATGGGCCGGCCGGGCGAGCGCGCGCTGGTGGCCGACGCGGTGGAAATCTTCGACGCCATGGCGCAGCGCCGCGACCTCGACACCAGCCGCATCGCCTTGCATGGGCGAAGCCTGGGCTCCGGCGTGGCGGTGCAAGTCGCGGCCGCACGACCCGCGCGCTGCGTCCTGCTCACCTCGCCGTTCGCGAGCGCGCGCGACGTTGCGAAGGAAATCTACCCCTGGCTGCCGGTGGGCCTGCTGATGCGCCATCCGTTCGACTCCGCGCACCATGCGCCGCAGCTGCGCATGCCCGCGTTGATCCTCATGGGAGACGCGGACACGCTGATTCCCATGCGGCATTCCGAGCGCCTGGCGAGCCTCTGGGCGGGCCCCGTCCAGCGCGAGGCGTTTCCGGGCTTCGGCCACAACGACGTGAGCCTGAACCCGCGCTACGCCACCGCGGTGCATGCGTTCCTCGACCGGTGCCACTAGGGCGCATGCGAGAATCGCGGCGATGAAGAACGACACGTTCCTGCGCGCGCTGATGCGCGAGCCCACGCCGTACACGCCGATCTGGATCATGCGACAGGCCGGCCGTTACCTCCCCGAGTACAACGCGACGCGCAAGCGTGCCGGCAGCTTCCTCGCACTTGCGCAGACGCCGGAGCTCGCGTGCGAGGTGACGCTGCAGCCGCTGGAGCGCTTCCCGCTCGACGCTGCAATCCTCTTTTCCGACATCCTCACGGTCCCCGATGCCATGGGCCTGGGGCTGCACTTCGTCGAGGGCGAAGGGCCGAAGTTCTCGCGGCCGCTGCGCACCGAAGGCGAGATCGCGGCACTGCGCGCGCCCGACATGGATAAGCTGCGTTACGTCTTCGACGCCGTGGCGCTGATCCGGAAATCGCTCGGCGGCCGCGTTCCGCTGATCGGTTTCTCGGGAAGCCCGTTCACGCTCGCCTGCTACATGATCGAGGGCGGGGGCAGCGACGACTTCCGGCTGGTGAAGTCGATGCTCTACTCG
>DATLEL010000448.1:0-8035 GCA_035525255.1 Usitatibacter sp. | reverse complement strand
AGGAGCGCCATCGCCATCGCCGCGTTGTCGGCCTCGAGCGGCACCATGCGCCAGCCGCGCAGCGTGTTGGTGAGCCCGCTGCGCTGCTCCGAATCGGCGCTCACCACCAGCACCGGCAAGGTGACGAGCGACGGGTAGGTGAGACGCGTGGGGGGTGCCGCGGCAGTGCGCACCGGGAACTCGATGGTGAACGCGTAGAGCGCGTCGCCGCCGGGGCGTGTCGCGATGGCGAGCTTGCCGCCCATCGCCGCCACCATGAACTTGGCGACCGCGACACCCATGCCGGCGTCGGCGGAGACCTTGGCGGCGAACTGCTGCGACGTGTTGCCGGCGAGCGCCACGCTGAAGGAAAGCTGGATGCCGCTGTCGGTCATGTACTCGGGCGTGATCTGCAGCGTGACTTCCGCGCCCGGCAGCAGGATGAAGGCGTTGTCGAGGAGGTTCTTGAGGATCAGCTGCAGGCGCTCCACGTCGCCCTCGAGCGCATCGGATACGTCCTGCTCCACCTTGATGCGCAGCCGGCAGCCGCGCTCCTCCGCGTTCGGCGCGGCGCGCGCGATGAGCTCGGCCAGCGCCGCGCGCAGGCGGAACTCGGTCTTGTGCAGCACCACGCCGCCGGAGAGCTTGGAGAAGTCCACCAGGTCGCCGATCGCGGCCATCGCGGTTTCGGTGGAGAGGCGGATGCGCTGGAAGTGCTCCACCAGCGCCGGATCGAACTCCATCTGCTGCGCGCGGATGGAGATCGCCGAGAGGCCCTCCAGCGCGACCGAGAGCTCCTCGCCGATCTTCTCGATGAGGGCGATCTCGGCGGCGCCCTTCTCGGCGCCGCTGGTGGCGGACGCTTCCTCGCGCGGGATCCACACCGCGCCCGCCGGTTCCTCTTCCACGAGGATGGCGTGCCGCTCGAGCGTCATCACGCGCCCATCCTCGAGGCGCAGCGTGAGGCGTGCCGCGGCTGCCGGCTGCGCGCGCAGCTTCTCCAGGTCGCGAGGCTCGACCAGCGTCGAGCGCGCAAGGACCTCGGAAACGGTCAGTCCCGAGAGCGACTGCGGCGCGGACTCGAGGCCCAGCAACCGGCATAGGGGCTCGTTCACCAGCTCGACGTCGCCGGGCTCGGTCTCGACCATCATCGCCGTGGGCGAGGCCTCGGCGAGGGCCAGCAGGCGCGCGCTCACGAGGTTGAGGGCGCTCTCGGTCTCGCGCTGCGCGCCGATGTCGTGCAGCACCGCCACCACGCCGGCTGCCTTGTCCTTCGCATCCAGCCAGGGCTGCAGCGCCACGCTCACCCAGCGCGTGACGATGCCGTGCGGCGAGAGCTGCGCGTCGAGGTACGCCGAGGCCGCCTTGCCGTCGCCCACGCGCGCGATGTTCTGCAGCAGCCGGCGGCGGTCGCCGGCGACGAAGAGGCTCGCGAGATCCGTTCCCGGCAGCGTGCGCGCATCCTGCGCGGTGAGCTCCACGAATGCGGCATTGGCGAACGCCACCGCGCCCTTGGCGTCGGCCACCGCGACCGGCACGCGCAGAGACTCGAAGATGCGCTTGAAGTCCTCGCTCGCCATGGGCGGGGCGGCTACGGCGAGCGTCCCATCTTCTGGATGATGCCCAGCAGGTGGCCGGTGGCCGGATGCAGCGACCCATGCCCGCCGCGCAGGGCCGGCAGGATCTGCCCGGCGATGGTCTTGCCGAGCTCCACGCCCCACTGGTCGAACGAGTTGATGCCCCACACCACGCCCTGCACGAAGACCTTGTGCTCGTAGATCGCGAGCAGCGCGCCGAGGTGGTAGGCATCGAGCGCCGGCAGCACGAGGGTGGTGCTCACGCGGTCGCCCGGACACGCCTTGTGCGTTTGCGGCGTCGCAAGGCCCTCCATCAGCGCTTCGGATTGGGCGCAGGCGTGCGCGAGCAGGATCTCGTGATGCGCGGCGTGGCGGCCCATGGCGCGTGCCACCACGATGAAATCGCACGAAGCGAGGTCGGTGCCCTGGTGCAGCCACTGGTGGAATGCGTGCTGCCCCGGCGTCTCGGTGCCGCCCCAGACGACGGGGCAGGTCTGGAAGTCCAGCGGGTTGCCGTCGCGGTCGACGCGCTTGCCGTTGGATTCCATCTCCAGCTGCTGCAGGTAGGCGGGCAGGCTCGAGAGGCGCGCGGAATAGCCCAGCACCGCATGGCTGGGCGCGCCGAGGGCATTGCGGTTCCAGACGCCGATGAGCCCTAGCAGCGCGGCCACGTTGCGCTCCAGCGGGTCCGAGCGGAACTGCAGGTCGGCCGCATGCGCGCCGGCGAGGAGCTGCTCGAAGCGCTGCATGCCGACGGCGATGGCGACCGGCAGGCCGACGCTCGACCAGAGCGAGAAGCGCCCGCCCACCCAGTCGGCGAACGGGAAGACGTTGCATTCCGGGAGGCCCCACTTGCCGGCCTCCTCGTAGTTGGCGCTCGCGGCGACCACGTGCTTCGGCAGTGCCTCGGCGCCGAGCGCATCGACGATCCAGTCGCGCGCCGCCGCCGCATTCACCATGGTCTCCTGCGTGGTGAACGTCTTGGAGGCCACCACCACCAGCGTGGAGGCGGGATCGAGCCCTGCCACCGCGTCGTCGAACGCGGCCGCGTCGATGTTCGCGACGAATCGGACCTCGGGCCCGTCGGCGTCGCCACGCAGCGCCTCGATGGCGAGCTGCGGGCCGAGCGCCGAGCCGCCGATGCCGAGCGCGAGGACGTGGGTGAATTTCGCCCCGGTCATGCCCTTCCACTGGCCGTCGCGCACCGCCTGCGAGAAGACGCGCATGCGCTCGCGGTTGCGCTGGATCTCGGGGCGCACGTCCTGCCCTTCTACCGTCACGCGCTCGTCGCCGCGCAGCGCGGTGTGCAGCGCGGCGCGATTCTCGGTGGTGTTCATGCGCTCGCCGGCGAAGAGGCGCTCGATGGCGGAGGGCAGCCCGCGGTCGCGCGCGAGCGCCACGAGCAGCGCGAGGGTCTCGGAGGTGACGCGCTGCTTGGAGAAGTCCGCCGCGATGCCGGCGCATGTGAAGGTCAGCGCGGTACCCCGCCCCTCGTCCTCCTCCCACAGCTCGGAGATGCGCCGCCCCGCGAGCGCATCGCGGTGCGCCAGCAGCGCGTGCCAGGCCGGGGTCGTGGAAAAGGAAGGCATCGTGAACGGCGTCGGAGGGTAGCGAATTCTAACCCAGCGCCAACCCTGCGATGCCCAGCGCCATGCCCGCCGCGGCCACCGCGCGCCGCACCACGTCGCCCTCGCGCAGCAGGTGCGCGCCCATGAGCGCGGCGAACAGGATGGAGACTTCCCGCGCCGGGGCCACCAGGCTTACCGGCGTGAAAACCATCGCGGTGAGCACCAGGATGTAGGAGAGCGGCGAGAGCAGCGCGATCGTGACCACCGTGGTGCGCTGCTCGCGCCACGCGACCGCCATCGCGCCCGGCACGCGGTGCCGCGACCACGGCACCAGCACGCAGACGCGGAAGACGTTGCACCCCCAGTCGTAGAGGAGGGGCGGGATGAGGAAGGTCGCGACGCTCGCCTTGTCCCACAGCGTGTAGACCGCGATCATGCAGCCGGTGAGGAGGGCGAAGCCCACCGCCCTGCGCGCCTCGGTACGGTGCCACTTGAGCGGGTTGCCGGTGAGCACCAGCGCCGAAACGCCGATGAGGATCGCGCCCGCGAGGGCCAGCGGCCCGGGACGCTCGCCGAGGAGAAGGATCGCCACCACGATGGTGAGCAGGGGTCCGGTGGCGCGCGCCAGCGGATAGACGATGGAGAGGTCGCCGCCGCTGCGATAGGCGCGATCCAGCAGGAGGAAATAGACGGTGTGGATCATGCCGCTGCCGAACATGAGCGCCAGGTGCACGGGAGCGAAGTGGTAGCCCTGGATCCAGGTGGCCACGGCCACGATCGGCGCGTACACGGCGAGCGACAACGCCGAGGCGGCGGTGATGAGCCCGGTGCCGCCGCCGCTTTTCTTGAGGAGGAAATTCCAGCTCGCGTGGACGAACGCGGAGGTGAGGACCAGGGCCAGCGCGACCCAGGTCACGGCTTCATGAGCCGCAGCATGTCGAGATAGATCGGGTCTTCCGGAACCATGGCGCCCAGGCGCAGCAGCCCGTCGATGGTGACGGCGCCCGCGTCGAGCGTGAAGTCGCCGGTGAGGATCAGCTGCACCACTTCCTCCAGCGGCACGCAGCGGATCTCGGACACTTCGCCGTCCTGGTTCACCGGCTTGAAATCATCCGGCAGCCACAGGTCGTGCACGAACATGATCTCGCGGTGCAGGCCCTCGGGGACCGAATACTCGGTGCGCACCGCGCCCAGGCAATTGAGCCCGGCCAGCAGCGCGGGGGCGATGCCGGCTTCCTCCCACGATTCCTTGCGCACCGTCTCGTCCACGCTCATGCCGGCGCTGATGCGGCCACCTACCAGCGTATCGAGCTTGCCGGGGTCGACGTGCTTGTCGGCGCTGCGGCGCGAAACCCACACATGGGTGAGGCCGCCGACGCGCGTGAAGCCGTTCAGGTGCGCCGCGTAGGCGATGAGGCCGAAGTAGCGCGTCGCCGCGCGCTCGATGCGCAGCAGCTCCGGCGCGCCGTAGCGCGCCGCGACGCTCACCGGCTCATCACGCCAACCGCGAATCACTCCGTCGCGCGCCAGGTCGCGCGTGACTTCCGCCATCGCCTCCGTGCGGCCCGCGGTGGTGTCGGGGCGCGCACGCAGCGTCACGAACGCGGCGCTTACCTCGAAGATATGCGGCCAGCGGCGCAGCAGGTCGGCGAAGGAGGGCCTCAGCCACCCCACCGCATGCTCCTTCACGTAGAACGGCAGCACCGGCAGCTCGCCGCCGGCAGTGGAAGCATGCGTGCATGCGGCGCGAAGGAAGCCGAGGAGGTCGGCGTATTGGCGCGGTCTCATGGGCCGAGGAATTGTTGTTGCGTTGACAAGTCTAAGCGAAATCCCCAGACTCCGCCCGCCATGAAAGTCCTCGTCCTCGGTGCCGGAGTCATCGGCACCTGTACCGCCTGGTACCTCGCCGAGGCGGGTCATGAGGTGACGGTCGTCGAGCGCCGCGAAGGCGCGGGCCTGGAGACTTCGTTCGCCAACGGCGGGCAGATCTCGGTGTGCCACGCGGAGCCGTGGGCCAATCCCGACGCGCCGTTGAAGATCCTGCAGTGGCTGCGGCGCGACGACTCGCCGCTGCTCTTCCGCCTGCGCATGGATCCGGCGCAGTGGCTTTGGGGCATGCGCTTCCTCTACGAATGCCAGCCCGGGCGCACGCGCGGCAACATCGCGGCCATCGTGAAGCTGTCGCTCTACAGCCGCGCGGCGTTGCAGGCGCTGCGCGAATCCACCGGAATCGAGTACGACGCGCTCACGCGCGGCATCCTGCATTACTACACCGAGCCCGGTGTGTTCGAGGGCGCCGTCGCCGCCGCCTCGCTCATGAACGAGTTCGGCCTGGATCGCGAAGTGAAGACCGCCGACGAGGCGGTCGCCATCGAGCCCGCACTCTCCCCTGCGCGCAGCCGCATCGTGGGCGCGACCTATACCGCGACCGACGAATCCGGCGATGCGCACAAGTTCACCCGCGAGCTCGCGCGCATGGCGGAAGCGAAGGGCGTGAAGTTCCTCTATGGCCGCACCATCCAGGCGATGGGTGTCGCCGGCGGGGAGGTCGCCGGTGTCGTGGTGAAGCACGGCACTGAACCCGACGAAACGCTGCATGCGGACGCCTACGTGGTGGCGCTCGGCAGCTATTCGCCGCTCCTCACCGGCCCCATCGGCGTGTACCTGCCGGTGTATCCGGCCAAGGGATATTCGGCCTCCGTCGAAATCATCGACGAGAAGCTCGCGCCCACCGTGAGCCTCACCGACGATGAGGCGAAGATCGTGTTCTCGCGCCTGGGCGGGCGTATGCGCATCGCCGGCACCGCGGAGCTTTCGGGATACTCGACCGCGCTGAACCCGGTGCGCTGCGAAGCGCTCACGCGCCGCGCGAAGGAAATCTTCCCCGGCGCGGGCGACTATGGCCATGCGACTTTCTGGAGCGGGCTGCGTCCTTCCACGCCGTCGAACGTGCCGCTGATCGGGCGCACGAAAGTGAAGAACCTCTATCTCAACACCGGGCACGGCACGCTGGGCTGGACGATGGCCTGCGGGTCGGGGAAGGCTTTGGCGGATATCATCTCGGGCAGGAAGCCCGCCGTGGACTTCCGCTTCACCTGACTCCATGCCCGTCACCCTCGCAGACATCCGATCCGCCGCCAAGGTGATCCACGGCCACGTGGTGCGCACGCCGTGCATGCACTCGCGCACGCTCTCGGAGATCACCGGCGCAGAGGTGTACCTCAAGTTCGAGAACCACCAGTTCACCGCCTCGTTCAAGGAGCGCGGCGCGCTCAACAAGCTGATGTCGCTCGACGCGAAGCAGCGCGCCAAGGGCGTCATCGCCTGCTCGGCGGGCAACCATGCGCAGGGCGTCGCCTATCACGCGCATCGGCTCGGCATTCCCGCCACCATCGTGATGCCGCGCTACACGCCCTTCGTGAAGGTCGAGCAGACGCAGAAGCACGGCGCCGAGGTGATCCTCGAGGGCGACGGTTTCGACATGGCCAAGGCCCACGCCATCGAGCAGGCCGGCAAGCGCGGGCTCACGCTGGTGCATCCGTACGACGACGAGATGATCGTGGCGGGGCAGGGCACCTGCGGCCTGGAGATGATGGAGGACCACCCCGCGCTCGATGCGCTGCTGGTCGCCATCGGCGGCGGCGGCCTCATCTCGGGCATCTCCATCGCGGCGCGGGCGATCAAGCCGTCGGTCGAGATCGTCGGCGTCGAGATGGTGCGCTACCCGGCGATGTACCACGCCATGAAGGGCACCGAGGCGGAGTTCGGGCAATCGACCATCGCCGAAGGCATCGCGGTGAAGGAGCCCGGAAAGCTCACGCGCGCGATCATCGGCGCGAACGTGGCCGAGATCCTGCTGGTGGACGAGGGCGACATCGAGCAGGCGATCACGATGCTGCTGGAGATCGAGAAGACCGTGGTGGAGGGCGCGGGCGCCGCACCGCTCGCCGCGCTGATGAAGAACCCGCGCCGTTTCGCCGGCCGGCGTGTCGGGCTGGTGCTCGGCGGCGGCAACATCGATCCCATGGTGCTATCCGAGATCATCGAGCGCGGCATGGTGCGCGCCGGGCGCCTCGCGCGCGTGCTGGTCGAGGTGCGCGACCTGCCGGGCTCGCTCGCGAAAGTGACCGCGTGCCTCGCCGAGCAGAATGCCAACATCGAGGAGGTCCACCACCAGCGGGCATTCACCACCCTCGCGGTGCAGAATGCCGAGCTGGACCTGGTGCTGAAGACCCGCAATCGCGAGCATGTGGGCGAGATCATCGCCGCGCTCCAGCGGGCCGGGTTTACCGCTCGTGCGCACCCGGTTGAATGACCAAAGACTGAACCACGGAGATCCAAGGAGGTACACGGAAGGACGTGTGCAATTTTCTCCGTGCGCCTCCGTGGATCTCCGTGGTTCAATCTTAGGCACTTAAACAAGGAAGCAAAATGACCATCCAGCGCCACAACGTCGGCAAGCGTCTCTCGGAGATCGTCGTCCATAACAACACCGTCTACCTCGCCGGCGAAGTGCCCGACGACACGTCGAAGGACATCACCGGCCAGACCGAGGAAGTGCTCGCCAAGATCGACAAGCTGCTGCAGCAGGTCGGCAGCGACAAGACCAAGCTGCTCTCCGCGCAGATCTTCCTGCCCAGCATGGCGGACTTCGCGGGAATGAACGTCGCGTGGGAAAAATGGGTGGTGCCGGGCCAGACGCCGGCGCGCGCCACCATCGAGGCAAAGCTCGCCAACCCGGCCTACAAGGTCGAGATCATGTGCGTGGCCGCGCTGTGAAGATACTGATCACCGGCGGCGGCGGCTTCATCGGTTCCCGCGTCGCGCAGGCGCTGAAGGCGCGCGATGCTTCCGCGCAGGTGACATTGCTCGACCAGCAGTTCCCGCCCGGTCTCGAAAGGCAGTTCACCT
>DATLEL010000442.1:0-11365 GCA_035525255.1 Usitatibacter sp. | reverse complement strand
GGCGAGGTGAGCTGCTGGAACTTGCGCGCGAAGTGGCGCACGGCGGCCGCCATCTTGGGCGAGCGCACCGGCAGCTCGCAGGTGAGCACGTCGCGCAGGAAGTCGAACACGCCCACGTCGGCGCCACGGCTTTCGCCGCGCGCCCGCGCGATGGCCCAGTCGATGTAGCGCCGGTCCTCGGGCCGCACGCGCTCGTCCACATAGGTGCGGTACACCGGGAAGGCCGCGATCACCTCGGTCAGCCCCTCGCGCAGCGTGGTGAAGGTGAAGTCGCGGGTGTTGCGGTCCGCACGGGCGATCTTCGCGAGGCGGCTGGTGAGCACGGTGAGCTCGCTCGCGAGGCCGCTCCTCAGGATGAGGCGCTTGGCGCGGAGCGCGATCTCTTCGAATGAGGTCTCGTCGCCGATGAACGCATGGTAGGTGCGGGTCAGCCGCGCCTCGGCGGCCGGATCGACGAAGAGCCCGTTCACCACGTTCGCGAAGCGATACCCGGTGGTGCCATGCACCGCCCAGTCCTCCGGGACGTTCTCGAACGGGGCCACGATCTTCTCCACCAGCACGTAGGTGGGCTTGCCGCACGCTTCCTGCAGCCGCTTGAAGTAGGCGCGCGGGTCGTAGAGGCCGTCGGGGTGGTCGATGCGCAGCGCGTCCACGGCGCCCTCCTTCACCAGCTGCAGGATGAGGCGGTGGGTCGCATGGAATACCGGTGCGTGCTCCTGGCGGATGGCGGCGAGGTCGTTGATGTCGAAGAAGCGCCGGTAGTTGATCTCGTCCTGGGCCACGCGCCAGTAGGCGAGGCGATAGGGCTGGCGCTCGAGGAGGTCGTGCAGCGTGTCGAAGCTGCCGGGATCGTCGGAGCGGCCGTTCACCGATTCGAGCGCGCGGCCGATGGCCTCCGTCACGGCGGCGCTCGTGCGTGCCAGGGTCGCCAGCCGTCCCTTGGCCACTTCCTTGCCGAGGTTGCGCTCGTCCATGCGCGCGCGCTCGGTCTCGTGCCGGCGCGGCAGGCGCGAGAACGTCTCCGTGAGGGAGCGCAGCGCCTGCGCGTGGTGGGCGTCGTCGGCGTGACCCGCGCTTTCGAGCTCGCGCACCGCGGCGGCGAGGATGCGCGGGTATTCCACCGGGTCGAGCGGCAGGCAGTGGGTGAAGTACTCGACCGCGAACGTGCCCGCCGCGGCATCGAATGCCAGCACCAGCCTGCCCGCGGCGAGCTCCACGCCGTAATGGTCGCCCAGCACCGGCAGCAACACGCGGTTGGCGAGGTGCTCGCTGGGAGGCGCCCAGTCGATGTCGAAGAAGTCGGCGAGCGCCGAGGCGGGACCGTTCTCCAGCATGTCCTGCCACCATGCGTTGTCGGCGGCGAGCACCCCCATGTGGTTCGGCACGATGTCCATCACCTGGGCCATGCCGTGGCGCTTCAGCTCCGCCACGAACGCATCCAGGTCCTCGCGTGTGCCGATCTCGGGATTGATGCAGTCGTGGTCGATGATGTCGTAGCCGTGCTTGCTGCCGGGGCGCGCGCGCAGGAAGGGCGAGCAATAGACGTGGCTCACGCCCAGCGCGGCAAGGTAGGGCACCAGTCGCGTGGCATCCGGGAAGCGGAATTCCCCGTGCAGCTGAAGGCGGTAGGTGGCGCGCGGGATGTTGGCCTTGTCGAGCCCGGCGGGAATGTCGCGCGTGTGGCGCCGCCCGCCGCGCTCCACGCCCAGCTCCTGCGTCACGCGACGGAAGCGCGCGTCGCGCGACCAATCCTCGAGCGGCAGCGCCAGCTTGCGTTTCCAGTTGGGGTGCTGCTCGACGGTGCCCGGGAGGTTCGCCTGCTCGACCTGGCCGAGGACGTCCTCCATTTGCACCACCATCACCGACGACGAGGCGCGCGCGGCGAAAACGTGCACCGCATCGGCCAGCTCCTCCGAGAACGGCCCGTCGGCGCGCAGTGTCGCCGGATCCGCGAGGCCTTCCTTCGCCAGGGCGTCGATCATTCCCTGCCGCGAGCGCGCGCGATCTTCCCGCTGCTCGCGCAGCGGGTCGCCCTGCAGCAGTCCGAGCTCCGCGCGCGTACGCAGGTCCTCTTCCTGCCACCACCCCGCAAGGGTCGGCAGGTCGTGGGTGGACCAGGCCACCAGCGCGCGGCGCGGGTAGGCCGACGGAGGCTTGAAGCCCGCGCCCTCGCGCTCGAACATCAGCAACCGGTACGAGAGGACCTCGGCTTCGGCGAGCTTCGTTCGCAGCTCGTCGGAGACCGTGCCCAGGTCCTCGCCGATCACCAGGCAGCCGTGGCGATGGCTCTCCAGCGCCACGATGCCGAGCAGGTCGTCGACCGGGTAGCGCACGTACGCGCCCTCGGACGGCTTGCAGCCGTGCGGTACCCACCAGAGGCGCGCGAGGCCCATCACGTGGTCGATGCGCAACGCGCCCGCGCGCAGCATGTTGGCGCGCAGCGTGGCGACCAGCGGGGCATACGCGGCTTCGCGCAGGCGTTGCGGCGCAAGCGGCGGCAGTCCCCAGTCCTGGCCGATGGTGTTGAACTCGTCCGGCGGCGCTCCCACGCTCACGCCCAGGGCGTAGAGCTTCTGGTTGGCCCACGCCTCGGAGCCGTCGGGCCCGATGGAGATGGCGAGGTCGGCATACAGGCCGACCGCCATGCCGAGCTCGTCGCAGCGCGCCTGCGCCGCCGCGAGCTGCAGGTCGGCCTGCCATTGCAGGTATTCGTGGAAGCCCACCGCCTCGGGATGCTCGTCGCAGAACTTGCGCACGGCATCGCCTTGCGGGTCCTGGTATGCCTCGGGCCACTTGCGCCACGGCGCGGCGAAATGCTCCTCGAGCGCCTCGTGCAGCGCGTGGCGCCGCAGCGCCGTGCCGCGCGAGTCGCGGAATTGCGAGAAGGCGCGCGCCCGCGGGCTGCCGCCCGACAGGTGCTTGGCGCGGAAATTCGCGTGCAGCCGCTCGAGGATGGCGCGCTTCGCGGCGGCCACGGCGGCGTAGTCGACTTCCGCGGACTCACGCAGCGTCTCGCACTGGGCGCGCCACTGCGCGAGGAGTTTGCGGTCGTGCGCGGCCAGCTCGCCGAAATCGGCCACGCCCTCGATCTCGATATAAAGCGCGTTGAGGAAGAGGCGGCTCGAAGGGCTGTAGGGGCTCGCGTGCCCGGGATCGCGCAACGAGATGGCGTGCAGCGGATTGGTGCCGACCAGTGCCGCCCCGCGCTCGCCCCAGGCTTCCGCGCAGGTGCGCAGGTCGGAGAAGTTGCCGATGCCCGCATTGCGCGCGGAGCGCAGCCCGTAGAGCTGCACCGTGGTGCCCCAGATCCGTCCGGTGGAGGACTGCAACGCGGGCGGCAGGTAGCAGCGCTCGGGCGCCACGGCCACGGTGCCGATGCCGAGTATGGATGTGCCCTCGAGGATCGCCAGGCGGTGGTATCCCTCGGGCAGGTCGGGCAGCGGCAGCATGAACGCGCGCAGGCGCCGGCCGTCCAGCTCGTGGTCCTCGAGCACTGTCAGCTTCAGCGCCGTGAAGGTTTCCTCCCGCACTTCGCCGCTTTCCTCGATGAGGCGCCAGCAGAGCCCGTGCGACAGCGTGGTCTCGGGCAGCTGCAGGCGCACGCCGCGTCCCAGGTCGCGGGAGTGCAACACCGTCACCGGCGGGACCACGCGCTCCCAGGCCGCCCGCTCGAAGTCGTGGAGCGCGCGTTCGACCGCTTCCGGCGTGCCTGCGTCCACCCCCATCGCCGCGAGGATCGCGCGCTGGCTCGCTTCCGGCGTCGCGAGCCAGTTCCCCCAGACGTCGTGGTACCCCGGCTCGACGCCGTACAGCTGGGAGAGTTTTTCGAGCTGCGATGCCATGGCGGTCAGCGCGGCTCCAGGTTCCAGGTGCCGCTCCACGCGGCAAGGCCGTCGCGCCTCGCGCGAGCGCCTTCCAGGTGCAGCAGCTGGCCGCCCGCGGGCGGCAGCGCCGCGATCTCGCGGGGGCCGAAGTTCGCACGCATGTGCAGCAGCGAGCCGTCGCCGAGCGTCCAGTCGACCACGAGCCCGCTCTCGCCTGCCACCTGGTAGCGCCCCTCCGCGGGCTTGTCCGCGAGGCGCGGCGCGATCTCGCGTGCCCTCAGGGCAAGCACGTCGCGGTAGTGGCGCAGGACGCCGGCATGGGGCTCCTTGCCGATGACATCCCAGGGCAGCTTCGAGGCGAGGAAAGTCGCCTCGGCGTTGGGGTCGGGGATGCGCTCGCGTTCTTCGGGCGTGTCGAACTGCGCGAATGCCGCGAACTCCTTGCGGCGTCCTTCGCGCACGGCGCGCGCGAGATCGCCCTCGAAGTCGCAGAAGAAGAGGAACGGCGTGTGCGCGTCGAACTCCTCCCCCATGAAGAGCAGCGGGATCCACGGCGCGAGGCAGAGCGTGGCCACGCCCAGGCGCAGCGCCTCGGGCGGCGCGAGCGCGTTGATGCGCTCGCCGAGCGCGCGGTTGCCCACCTGGTCGTGGTTCTGCAGGAACGCCACGAACGCCTCGGGGGGCAGGTGCTTCGAGGGCTGGCCGCGCTTCTTCTCCTGGTGCTGCGAATGCTCGCCCTGGTAGGCGAATCCCTCGGCGAGCGTGCGCCCCAGGTGGCGGAGCGGCTGGTCCGCGTAGTCGGCGTAGTAGCCGGCGTTCTCGCCGGTGAGCGCCACGTGGAAGGCGTGGTGGGAATCGTCGGCCCACTGCGCGATGGCGTTGGGGCGGCCGCGCTCCAGCAGGCGCGCATCGTTCAGGTCGTTCTCCAGGACCTGGTGGATGTGGCGCTCGGCGCCGGGGCCGGCAGCGATCGCCTCTGCGATCTCGGTGACGATGTGCTTGGGAGAATCGTCGGCGATGGCGTGGATCGCGTCCATGCGCAGGCCGTCGAAGTGGAATTCCTCCAGCCAGTAGAGCGAGTTGTGGATGAAGAAGTCGCGCACCCCGCGGCAGTCGTCGCCATCGAAGTTGATCGCGGCGCCCCACGGCGTCTGGTGCGCTTCGTTGAAGAACTGCGGCGCGTAGCCCGGCAGGTAGTTGCCCTCGGGGCCGAAGTGGTTGTAGACCACGTCGAGCAGCACCATGATGCCGCGGCGGTGCGCCTCGTTCACCAGGCGCTTCAGGTCGTCCGGCGTCCCGTAGGCCGCGTCGGGCGCGAAGTGCAGCACGCCGTCGTAGCCCCAATTGCGCCTTCCCTTGAAGTCGGCGAGCGGCAGCAGCTCGAGCGCGGTCACGCCGAGCTGCGCGAGGTAATCGAGCTTGTCGATGGCGGCCAGATAGGTCCCGGCGGGCGTGAAGGTGCCTACGTGCATCTCGTAGACGACGGCTTCGTTCCACGGGCGTCCTCGCCACGCGCCATCGTCCCAATCGAACGCGCGCGGATCCACCACCGCCGAGGGTTCGTTCACGTCCCACGGATTGCTGCGCGAGGCCGGGTCCGGCACCGCGGGCGCGTCAGGCTTCACCCGGAACCTATAGGCCTCGCCCACGCGCACTCCTTCGACCGTGGCCGCGTGCCAGCCGCCGGCTTCGCGCGCCATCGGCACGCGCCGCTCGACGCCGCGGCCGAGCTCCAGCTGCACCGCGTCGCACGAGGGCGCCCACAGCCGGAATCGGGTGGCCCCGTCGTCGAACCGCGCGCCGAAGGGCATTTCATGGATCCGTTTCATGTCGATTGCATGGTGAGTTGACGCAGTATCACGAGCGATCGCCCATGCAGCGGGTAGGTTCCCCTCGCGGTGCTCTTGTCCGCCGAAGGGAGGCCCGTGTTGAACGAAGTGTCGATCTCCACCGCCCAATCGGCGCCGACGTCGGGCAGCAGGAATTCGATCAGGTCGTGGTGGGCGTTGAAGAGCACCAGGAAGCTCGCGTCGCGAAGGGGATTGCCGCGTGCGTCGGTTTCCGGAAGCTGCTCTCCGTTGAGCCACATTCCCACGCTGCGCGCGAATTCCTTCTCCCACTCGTCCGGCGTCATCTCGTGGCCGTCGGGCTTCAGCCAGGCGACGTCCTTGCGCTCGCCGTCGCCCACCGGCACGCCCTTGAAGAACTCGCGGCGGCGGAAGAGCGGGTGCTCGCGCCTGAGCGCGATCATCTTCTTGGTGAAGTTGAGCAGCCGCCAGCGGTTGTCGTCCCAGTACCAGTCCTGCCAGTTGAGCTCGCTGTCATGGCAGTAGGTGTTGTTGTTGCCGAGCTGTGTCCGCCCCACCTCGTCGCCGGCGAGGATCATCGGCACGCCCTGGGAGATGAGCAGCGTCCCGAGGAGGTTGCGCTTCTGCTGCTCGCGCAGCGTGACGATCTCCGGGTCGTCGGTCGGCCCCTCGACGCCGTGGTTCCACGAGAGGTTGTTGGTATTCCCGTCGCGGTTCCCCTCGCCGTTGGCCTCGTTGTGCTTCTCGTTGTACGAGACCAGGTCGTTCAGCGTGAAGCCGTCGTGCGCGGTGACGAAGTTCACGCTCGCGGTGGGGCCGCGCGAGTTGTGGCTGAAGAGGTCCGACGAGCCGGTGAGGCGCTGCGCGAACTCGCCGATGAGGCCGCCGTCGCCCTTCCAGTAGGCGCGCATGGTGTCGCGGTACTGGTCGTTCCACTCCGCCCAGCCGGGGGGAAATCCGCCCACCTGGTAGCCGGTGTCCCCCAGGTCCCACGGCTCGGCGATGAGGAGCCGCGGCGACAGCACCGGGTCCTGCCGCAGCACCGCGAAGAAATTGCTGCGCGGGTCGAACGTGTGCTGGTCGCGCGCGAGGGTCGAAGCGAGGTCGAAGCGGAAGCCGTCGACGTGCATCTCGGTCACCCAGTAGCGCAGCGAGTCCACCACCAGCTGCAGCACCCGCGGGTGGCGCAGGTCGAGCGAGTTGCCGCAGCCGGTGAAGTCGCGGTAGAAGCGCTTGTCCTGGGCGAGGCGGTAGTACTGCTCGTTGTCGATGCCGCGGAAGCTGAGGGTGGGACCCTTCTCGTTCCCCTCGCCGGTGTGGTTGTAGACCACGTCGAGGATCACTTCCATCCCCGCCGCGTGGATGCACTTCACCATGCTCTTGAACTCGCGCACCGGGTCCGCGCACGCGTAGCGGCGCTCGGGCGCGAAGAAGCCGACGGAGTTGTAGCCCCAGTAATTCACCGCCCCGCGCTCCACCAGCGGGCGATCGTCGACGAAGGCGTGCACCGGCAGCAGCTCGAGCGTGGTGATGCCGAGCGACTTGAGGTGGTCGATCACCTGCTGCGTGCACATCCCCTGGTAGGTGCCCTTCAGGTGCGGCGGCACGTCCGGGTGCAGCCGGGTGTACCCGTGCACGTGCATCTCGTAGATGATCCGCTCGTTGCTGAGCAGGTTCGGGCGCCGGTCGTCGCCCCAGTCGAAAGCGGGGTCGATCACCTGGCACTTGGGCATGCCGGCGGCGCTGTCGCGCTTGTCGAAGGAGAGGTCCTCCTTCTTGTGGCCGATGGTGTAGCCGGACTGCGCGTCGCTCCACTTGATGCCGCCGACGATGGCGCGCGCATACGGATCGATCAGCAGCTTGTGGGGGTTGAAGCGATGCCCGTGCTCGGGTTGGTAGGGCCCGTGTACGCGATAGCCGTAGAGCTGGCCGGGCCGCATGCGCGGCAAATAGCCGTGCCAGACGAAGTCGGTGCGCTCGCGCAGCGCCACGCGCTGCGTTTCCTTGCGGCCCGTCTCATCGAACAGGCACAGCTCCACCCGCTCGGCATTGCGCGAGAAGATCGCGAAGTTGACGCCCTCGCCGTCCCAGTTCGCCCCCAATGGGTGGGGGGAGCCGGGCCATATCTCGACCGGGCCCGCGGCTGCCTTCGTCGTCATTGCTGCACGATCTCCAGCAGGCCGCGAAGCGGGATCTCCACCCAGTCGGGACGGTTGGCTATTTCATAGCGCAGCTCGTACAGCGCTTTCTCGATGAGGAACAGCTCGAGGGTCGACTTGAAGCCCGCGGGGTCGGCGGGCACCGATGCGACGCCCGCGGCGGCGTGGCCGTAGCCCTCGAGGAAGAAATGGGCGGCGTCGCGCTCCCAGTCGGCCAATGCGCGCGCGCCCGCATCGGGGTTGGGCGTGCCGGGCTCGCGCCGCAGCAGGGCCGCGTGCGCGGCATAGCTGAAGGAGCGCAGCATGCCGGCCACGTCGCGCAGCACGCTCGACTTGGTCCGCCTCTCGGCAAGCGACCTTCCCGGCTCGCCCTCGAAGTCCACGATGATGAAATCGTCCTGCGCCACCATCACCTGCCCGAGGTGGAGGTCGCCGTGGAAGCGCGTACGCACCACGCCATCGAGCTTCACCGTGATGCCGCGGATGCGCTCGCGCAGGTGCTCACGCTCGGCGAGCAGCGGCGCGACTTTCTCGCGCAGCGCCGCGTCCATCGCGCCTTGCGCGCCCTCGATGAGGTCGAACGTCGCATCGAGCTCGCGCTCCACCGCGGCCTTCCAGCCGTCGAAGTCCGCGGCGGTCACGGGCTCGGGATCGAATGCCGCATCCCCCGTGGACAGGGCGAGCGCGCGGTGCAGCTCCGCCACGCGCCGGCCCAGCAATCCCATGCGGCCGAGGTGAAACCCCGCCGCAGCGGAGTCGGCCGAGCCGGCTTGCGCCTCGGGTTGCACCGGTGCCTGCAACATGCGGCCCAGGTGCTGGCAGATGAGCGTCCACAGGTCGCCCTGGTTCTCGACGAAGCGCTGCAGCACGGCGAGGGTCACCGGCTCGTTGCTGCCGGGCTCGAAGTATTCCGCCGCGCCGAGCACGGGCGCGATGTTGGGATACGCGGCCACCTCGGTGAGGAAGCGGCCCATCTCGAGCTCCGGATTCACGCCTTCGCGCATGCGCCGGAAGCCCTTGAGGAAGAGCCGGCTGCCGAAGAAGACCGCGGTGTTGCTCTGCTCCAGTGCGGGCGTGCGGACCGGCTCGTCGATGGCGTCGCGGTATTGCGCGAAGGCCGCGGTCGAGCTGAAGCGCAGCTTGCCGCGGCCCAGGGGCACCTCGAGGTTGCCGTCCATGGCACGCGCCATGTCGCGCGCGAAGTCGGGGTGGGCGAACGCGGCGTAGATGAGCCCCATGCGTTCGCGCTGGCGCACCCGGGCGATGGCGAAAGCGCCGAATTGCTGCAGTGGGTCATGGTCGAGCGACTCCCACTCGAGCGCGACGGGCAGGAAGTAGCGCTGCGTCTCGCCGGAGGCGAGCCGGGCGTCCACGAACGAGATGCGCCACAGCTGGGTCGCGTTCCATGGCGCGATGGTGGCCATGGCGAGGTCGTCGATCTTCTCGTTCTTCGCCGAGAACCATCGCCGGCCGCGCAGGTAGGGCAGCAGCACGTCATCGCGCAGCTTGGCGGGGGTGGAGTTCATGAACACGCGCGTGAGGTCGGCATCCCCCGTACCGCCGTCGAGCACCTCCTGCCAGGCGGGGGCCAGCACGAGGATGGGAAGCCTGCGAGTCACGAGTCGCTCCTCATGCCAGCCCGGCGGCTTGGCATCGGTCGAGAGTTGGAACGCGATGTAGCCATGGCCGGGGAGCGTCACGAGGTACGGCAGCTTTCCCACCGGCGGGAAGGACTCCTGCCCGAAGAGCTCCACCGGTACGCGACCTTCGAAGCGGTCTACGTCCAGCTCGACCGCCTGGGGCACGCGCGACAGGTTGGCGACGCACAGCATCGCCTCGTCCTCGAACTCGCGCACGAATGCGAGCACCTTGCGGTTGCCGGGCTCGAGGAAGGTGAGCGAGCCACGCCCGAAGGCCTTGTAGCGGCGGCGCGTGGCGATGAGGCGGCGCGTCCAGTTGAGCAGCGACGAGGCGCTCCGCTGCTGGGCCTCGACGTTCACCGCCTCGTAGCCGTAGACCGCATCCATGATCGGCGGCAGGTAGAGGCGCTGCGGGTCGGCGCGCGAGAAGCCGGCGTTGCGGTCCGGGCTCCATTGCATCGGCGTCCTCACGCCGTTCCGGTCGCCGAGGTAGATGTTGTCGCCCATGCCGATCTCGTCGCCGTAGTAGAGGATCGGGGCGCCCGGCATGGTCATCAGCAGGAAGGTGATGAGCTCGATCCTCTCGCGGTCGTTCTCCATCAGCGGGGCGAGCCGCCGCCGGATCCCCACGTTTACCCGCATGCGCGGGTCGCCGGCGAAGATGCGATACATGTAGTCGCGCTCGCGGTCGGTCACCATCTCGAGCGTGAGCTCGTCGTGGTTGCGCAGGAAGATCGCCCACTGGCAGTTGGGCGGGATCGCCGGCGTCTGCGCCATGATCTCCACCAGCGGGTAGCGGTCCTCCATGGCGATCGACATGTAGAGCCGCGGCATCATCGGGAAGTGGTACGCCATGTGGCATTCGTCGGCGTCGCCGAAGTACTGGCGCACTTCCTCGGGCCACATGTTCGCTTCGGCCAGCAGCAGCTTGCCGGTGTAGTGCTGGTCCAGGTCCGCGCGGATCTGCTTGATGACCGCGTGCGTCTCGGGGTTGTTCTCGTTGCTGGTGCCTTCGCGCTCGATGAGGTAGGGAATGGCATCCAGCCGGAAGCCGTCCACGCCCATGTCGAGCCAGAAGTGCATGGTGCGCAGCACCGCGCGCAGCACGTGCGGGTTGTCGAAGTTCAGGTCGGGCTGGTGGCTGAAGAAGCGGTGCCAGTAATGCTGCTGCGCCACCTCGTCCCAGGCCCAGTTGGAGGTCTCGGTGTCGGTGAAGATGACGCGCGTGCCGGCGTACTTGTTGGGATCGTCGCTCCATACGTAGTAGTCGCGCTTGGGCGAGCCCTTCGGCGCGCGCCGCGCCGCCTGGAACCAGGGGTGCTGGTCGGACGTGTGGTTGATGATCAGCTCGGTGATCACGCGCAGTCCCCGCTCGTGCGCGGCGTCGAGGAAGCGCTTGAAGTCCTCGCGCGTGCCGTAGGGCTCGTAGACGTTCTCGTAGTCCTGCACGTCGTAACCGTCGTCCCGCAGCGGGCTGGGATAGAACGGCATAACCCAGATGGTGTTCACCCCGAGGTCGCGGATGTAGTCCAGCTTCCCGGTCAGGCCCTTGAAGTCGCCGATGCCGTCGCCGTTCGAATCGGCGAACGCCTTGACGTGCAGCTGGTAGATGATCGCATCCATGTACCACAGCGGATCGTCCGCGGGGGCGGTCGCGGGCGCGGGGGAATGCGTGCCGAGGGTGCGCGTGTCCATGGACGGCTAGCGCAACGCGAAGACGTGGGCGGGTGCGTGCGCGGGATCGAGGCGAACGAAGTTGCGGCTGCCGTACCAGGTGTATTGGGAGTCGGTGATCGTGTCGCTCACCGTGAAGGCCACGCCCGGTTCGAGGCCGAGGCTCTCCAGGTCGACGCTCACGAAGCCGGTCTGTGCCACCGTGGGATCCAGGTTCACCACGACCAGCACGCGGTCGTCGCCGCGGCGCTTGGAATAGG
>DATLEL010000433.1:0-7923 GCA_035525255.1 Usitatibacter sp. | reverse complement strand
CCTGCGCCGCCACGGCACGCCGAAGAAGCCCGAGGACCTGCTGAAGCACAACTGCATGTCGATCAGCCATTCGCCGGCGCTGCGGCGCTGGCCGTTCGAGACCCGCGACGGCGTGCGCCACATCGAGGTGGGCGGGAACGTGGTCGCGAGCACCGCCGAATCACTGCTGCAGCTCGCGCTTCTCGGCGTCGGCGTGATCCGCCTCTCCGACGCCATCGTCGGCGCCGCGCTGGCCGAAGGGAAGTTGGTGGCCGTATTGCAGGACGTGCACCACGCCGAGCCGCTGCCGCTGCACGCGGTGTATCCGCACGGGCGCCACCGCTCCCCGCGCGTCTCCGCGATGATCGATTTCCTGACCGAGAAATTCGGGGTCAGACCCCGATCTCGCGACCCCAAGCGTTGATGTTCGCCCCCGCCATCGCCTTCGTCGACGTCGAGACCACCGGCACCACGCCGACGGGCGACCGCATCACCGAGATCGGCATCGTGCGGGTCGAGGACGGCCAGCTGGTCGAGGAGTGGTCCTCGCTCGTCAATCCCGAGTGCGCGATCCCCGAGGAGATCCAGGTCCTCACCGGTATCAGCAACGCCATGGTGCGCGATGCGCCGACATTTTCGGAGCTGCGCCGAGAGGTGCGGGAGCGGCTGCACGACCACGTGTTCGTGGCGCACAACGCGCGCTTCGACTACGGCTTCATCAAGAACGAGTTCCGCCGCGTGGAGATGCCGTTCACCGCGGATGTGCTGTGCACCGTGCGCCTCTCACGGATGCTCTACCGCGAAGCGGTCGGGCACAGCCTCGATGCGATCATCGCGCGGCATGGGCTCACTCTCCCTCTCCCCTGGGAGAGGGCGGGGGAGAGGGTCGGACGTCACTCCGCCCTGGGCGATGCGCGCGTGCTGTGGGAATTCTTGAAACGCGTCTACCGCGAAAAAGAGCTCCCCGACATCGTCGCGGCGGTGAAGCGCCTCCTCAAGATCCCGAGCCTGCCACCGCAGCTCGCCGCCGACATCCTCGAGGGGTTGCCGGAGGCGCCCGGGGTCTACCGTTTCTACGGCGTGAACGACCTGCCGCTCTACATCGGCAAGAGCGTGAACCTGCGTGATCGCATCCGCTCCCATTTCTCCAGCGACTACCGCTCCGCGAACGACGTGCGGCTTTCCGGCGAGATCCAGCGGATCGAGGTCGAGGAGACCGCGGGTGAGCTGGGAGCGCTGTTGCGCGAAGCGCGCCTGGTGAAGGACTTGCTGCCGCTCCACAACTACAAGCTGCGCCGCAAGCTGAATGCGTGCTTCATCCACTTCCCCTCGCTGGGCTCGCCGCCCGCGGTCCTTCTCAACAAGGACATCGACTGGGCGGCGCGCGAGACGGGATCGGAGGCGCTCTTCGGCCCGTTCGCGGCGAAGCTCAATGTGCGCAAGCTCCTGGAGGAGATCGCCGCCTCGGAGGGGCTTTGCTGGCGGCAACTCGGTTGGGAGAAACGCGGCGGCCCATGCTTCGCGCGGCAGGTGAAGAAATGCCGTGGAGCATGCATCGGCGAAGAGTCGCCCGAGCAGCACAACCTGCGGCTTGTCACCGCGCTCGCGCCCTGGCGCGTCGCCGACTGGCCCTGGCAGGGCCGCGTGGTCATCCGCGAGAATCACGCGGAGGGCAAGTGGCAGGAGGCGCACGTCTTCGAGCGCTGGTGCCATCTCGGCACGGCGCGCTCCGCTGACGAGCTGCAGGACCTGGTGGAGGCGCGGGCCGAGATCGATTTCGATCCCGACATCTACAAGATCGTGCGCGACTACGTGGCGCGCTATCGCGGCTCGGTGAAGGTCGTGCCTAGAGCAGCGATCCCTGCCGCGGAGACTGCGGACTTTCCCAGCTAGGCTCGGCGTCGTCGAGGCACTCCGGCCCTTCGTTGTTCACGTTGCTCACGTACTTGCCTACCGCGCGCAGCTCCACCGCCCCTTCGTAGGGCTTGAGCAGGCGGCGCGCCTCGTCCGGCGGCGCGGTGAGCCACTCGTCGATGGCGTCCATGGGCAGGATCACCGGCATGCGGTCGTGGATGCGCGCGACCGACTCGTTGGCGTCCGTGGTCACGATGGTGAAGGTTTCGACGGGCTCGCCTTCGGCTCCCTTCCAGCGCTCCCACAAGCCGGCGAACGCGAACAGCGTTTGCCCGGGCAGGGTGATCGCGAACGGCTGCTTGTGCCCGGGCTCGCCCTGCCATTCGAAGAATCCGGTGGCGGGGACCAGGCAGCGGCGCTGCTTCACGGCATCGCGGAAGGCCGGCTTGCCTTCGACGCCCTCGCTGCGGGCGTTGATCATCTTCGTGCCCACCTTGAGGTCCTTCGCCCAGAACGGCACCAGGCCCCAGCGCAGCACGGCGACCTCGCGCTCGCCCTGCGGCGAAAGACGCACGACCGGTGCCTGCTGGGTGGGCGCGATGTTGAAGCGCTTGCGGATCGGCCCGCGCACCGGCACGCGGAACGCGTGCGCGATGATGTTCCCGTCGTCGTCCAAAAAGTATCGGCTGCACATGCACTTATTGTAAGCTTCGCCGCAGAGGGGAAAACAACCATGAAGATCCTTCAGTGGACGCTGGCGTTGATAGGAGCCCTGGCGCTCATCGCGGTCGCCGTGGGTTATTTCCTGCCGTCGAAGTTCGAGGTGCGGCGCTCCATCGACGTGAACGCGCCGGCCGATCGGGTCTACGACCTGGTAGCCGACCCGCGGCACTGGGCCAAATGGAGCGTGTGGCTGCAGCGCGACCCGAAGATGGACGTGAGCTACTCCGGGCCGCCCTTCGGCCAGGGCGCGAAGTGGGCGTGGAAGAGCAAGAGCGAGGGCAGCGGCAACATGGAATTCGTCCGCGTCGAGCCCAACCACCGCATCGACTACGCGCTGGTATTCGCCGAATTCGGCATGAAGTCCACGGGCGAGTTCACCTTCGATCAAGCGGGCAAGGCCACGCGCGTCACCTGGACCAATCGCGGCGATGTCGGCGGCAATCCCCTCAAGCACTACCTCGCCGCCATGATGGACAGGATGGTGGGTCCCGACTACGAGAAGGGCCTCGCCTCGTTGAAGCAGGTCGCCGAGAAGCCGTGAGGGAGCAGCCCTGTCCGAGCTGCGCCGGCCCCATGGCGCGGCAGGCTTTCGAACGCAAGCCGGTCGGCGCGGTGGAGGTGGACATCTGCTTCGATTGCCGCGCGCTCTGGTTCGACCCGTACGAGAGCACGCAGCTCACGCCCGGCGCGGTGATGGAGCTCTTCGGGCAGATCCACGCGCATCGTAACCAGCCGCCACGGGCGCTGGCCACGGAGTGCCGCTGCCCCCGCTGCAAGGAGCGACTGAAGCTCACGCACGACCTGCAGCGCGGCAATCGCATCACCTATTACCGCTGTCCCGAGGGGCACGGGCGCCTCACCACCTTCGTGCAGTTCCTGCGCGAGAAGAGCTTCGTGCGCTCGCTGAACGCGGCCGAGGTGGAGCGCCTGCGCGCCAACGTGAAGCAGGTGCGCTGCTCCAGCTGCGGCGCGCCGGTCGACGTCACCCGCGACGCCCAGTGCGGCTATTGCCGTGCCCCCATCTCGATCCTCGACGCGGACGCGGTGCGGCGCACACTGGAGGAGCTGAGCGCGGCGGAGCGCAAGCGCCACGTAGCGGACCCCGCAGCGGAAATCGACGCGCTGCTCGCCGGCAAGCGCGTCGAGCGCAACCTCGCCGCGATCGAACGTACCCGCGACTGGCCATGGCAAGTGGACCTGGTCTCCGATGCGCTGGACCTGGTGATGCGAAGGTTCTGAACTTGAAACGGGAGCGCTGATGAAGCGATGGGCGATGGCAGTTGCGGTTGGTGCGGGCCTCGGGCTCGCGGCATGCGGGACGCTCAACAAGAAGGAGCCGCCGCCGCGTTCCTTCACCGGCACGCCGTGGGAGGTGGTGCTGGAGCTGCCGCTCCGCGGTGATCCGCCGAGCTTCCGTTTTGGCGATGGGCGCATGGAGGGCTTCGGCGGCTGCAACCAAGTCACCGCGCGCTACGTCCAGGACACGGTGGGCGCCCGCGCGATCGTCATCGGCCGCCTCGAGGTCGGACGCCGCGCGTGCGACGTGTCCGCCCGCGTGGCCGAGGAGCGGGTGCTCGAAGTGCTGCAGGCGGTGTCGAGCTACACCATCATCGGCGACACCATGATCATGTCCGGATCGGCGGGCTCGCTCAAGTTCAAGACGCCGCCGCTGCCCGAGGCGAAGCCCGCGGCCAAGCCATGATGTTGTTGCCGCGCCCGCTGCTGTGGATCGGCGTGCTGCTCGGCATGGGCGCCTGTGCGGTGGCGCCGAGCGCACCCGGCGGGCCGGCACCGGCCGCGGCCCCTGCACCGATGGCCTCGCTCGCCGGCACCCGTTGGGTGGGTGTCGCGGAAGCCATCACCGAAAGCCGCGGCCTGCCGCGCCTCGAGTTCGTGGCGGGCGGGCGGATCACCGGCTACACGGGCTGCAACATGTTCAGCGGCACGTGGAGTGAGCAGGCGGGGGAGGTTCGCTTCGGCGCGATCGCCGCCACCAAGCGCATGTGCCTCGGTCCCGGCGCGGACGTAGAGAAGCGCGTGCTGGCGGCTTTGGGCAGTGACAGCCGTGTCATGCGCGACGCGACCAAGCTGGTGATCATCTCGCCGGGCGGCGGGCGCTTCGAGTTCGTACCCGCTTAATCGAGCTTCTTCGCAGCGCCTTCCAGCGTCTGCTTCGTCCCCGCGTAATCCTTCCACGGATCGGTGCGCTGTTTGTCGAGGCGCTCGAAGACGTTGAAGATATCCCACTGGTTCGCGCCCGCGAGGCCCTTCAGCTCGCGCCAGGCGACCGGCACCGAGACACCGAGCCCGGGGCGGGCGCGCGCCGAGAATGCACCGATGGTGGTGGCGCCCTTGCCGTTGCGCAGGTAGTCGATGAAGATGCGGCCCACGCGATTCTTCGCGCCGCTCTTGGCGACGAAGAGCTTGGGCAGCGTGCGCGACATGTGCACGACCATCTTCTCGGAGAAATCCTTCACCTGGTCGTAGTCCCATTTCGGCGTGAGGGGGACCACCACGTGCAGCCCCTTGCCGCCGCTGGTCTTGAGGAAGCTCTCGAGACCGAGGAGGTCGAGCATCTTCTTGGTGAGGGCGGTCGCTTCCTTGACCTGCTCCCAGGTGATTCCCTCACCGGGGTCCAGGTCGAAGATGACGCGATCGGGATGCGAGATGTCCGCGGTGGTGGAGTTCCAGGTGTGGAACTCGATCACGTTCATCTGCGCCGCGCCCACGAGTGTTTCCTGGCTCGCGACTTCCAGCATCGCCGGATGTCCGGGCCAGAAGCTGCGGTCGAGCTGCTTGATGCCGGGGATGCTGATCTTCTCGCCGTGCTTCTGGAAGAAGAGCTCCCCGCCGATGCCCGTAGGCGCGCGCACCAACGCGATGGGGCGCCCCGCGAGATGCGGCAGCATGTGCGGCGCGACGCGCTCGTAATACTTGACCAGGTCGAGCTTGGTCGCCTTCGACGCGGGATCGATCACGCGATCGGGGTTGCTGATCTTGATTCCGGCGGTGGAGGGCTTCGCGGTGATTGCGGGCTTCGAAGCCTTCGCGGGCTTGGCGCCCTTCGGCGCCGACGGCATGTCCTCGCTGTGGGTCGCTTCCTCGCGCGTGATGGCTTGCGGATCCTTGTCCGTCCGCAGGCCGTGGAACACCGGGTGGCGGATGCGGCCCTCGCTCGTCCACTCGGTGAACGCGATCTCCGCCACCAGCTTGGGCCGCACCCAGTGGCCCTTCACGTCGCGCGGGCGGCCGTGGAAAGGATCCTTCTCGGTCTCGAGCGTCTTCAGCTTGGTGAAGAGCGACTTCAGCAGCTTGTCGTCGAACCCGGTGCCGACGTTGCCTGCGTAGACGAGATTGCCGGCGGCATCGTGCACGCCCAGCAACAACGAGCCGAAGCCGACGCGGCTCCCCTTGGGATCGCTGAAGCCGCCGATGACGAACTCCTGGCGGCGGGTGCACTTCAGCTTGATCCACGACGCCGAGCGAGATGAGGCATAAGGGCCATTGGCGCGTTTGCCGATCAATCCCTCGAGCCCTTGCTTGCACGCGCCCTCGAGCAGCTGCTCCACCGGCGCATCGAACGCCTTGCTGTACCGCACGCGGTCGGACGGGTTCTTCTCGAACAGCGACTCGAGCAGCTTGCGGCGCTCCACCAGCGGCGCGCGCGTGAGGTCGTACCCGCCGTAGTGGGGAAGATCGAACGCGAAGTAGACGATGTCGCGCGTGCGCGCAGAGTCGAAAGCGCCCTGCAGCGCCTGGAAGTCGGGGTTGCCCTTGGCATTCAGCACCACGATCTCGCCGTCGAGCCAGCCCGACTCGATGCCGAGCCCGCGGATCTCGTCGGCGAGGCTCTGCATCTTCGAGGTCCAGTTGTTGCCGTTGCGCGTGAAGAGGCGGACGTCGTCGCCGTCGATGCGCGCGAGCACCCGGTAGCCGTCGAACTTCACTTCGTATATCCAGCCGTCGTCCTTCGGCGGCTCGTCGACGAGGGTGGCGAGCTGCGGGAAGAGGGAGAGGGGCAGCTTGAGTTTTTTGGCACCCGGGATCGGGCCCCGGACTATCGCTGCGGTTGAAGCATCCGGGGCGACGACCTTGCGGCCAGCAGCCGGGGCAGCATTCTTCTTCTTCGCGGCTTTTGCCTTCTCCTTCTTCTTTCCGGCGGTGATCACGCTATCGGGCTCCGCCTCGGTCACGTCGTACTCGGAGGCCGGGCGCGCTTCCTCGTCGTTCTCCTTGATCAGCAGCCACGGCTCCTGGCGCTCGCCCTCGTGGCCGTGCATGCGCACCAGGTTCCAGCGGCCGCGCAGCTTCTCGCCGTGCATGTCGAACTTGAGCTTGCCCGCCTTGTAGCCGGCGCGCGGATCGCCGACCGGCTGCCAGGTACCGCGGTCCCACACGATGACGGTGCCGGCGCCGTACTGGCCCTTGGGGATCACGCCCTCGAAGCTCGCGTAGCTGAGCGGGTGGTCCTCGACATGCACCGCCATGCGGCGCACCTTGGGGTCGAAGCTCGGGCCCTTGGGCACCGCCCAGCTCACCAGCGTGCCGTCGAGCTCCAGCCGGAAGTCATAGTGCAGGCGCGACGCGGCGTGCTTCTGGATCACGAAGCTCAGCGCCTTGCCTGCGCGCGTGACTTCGCCCTTCGGCTCCGAGGTGACGCCGAAGTCGCGCTTCTTCCAGTACGCCGAAAGCGATCCGGGCATCTATTCGTGGGTGAGGCGCGAGCCGTCGGCGCGCACGCGGTCGCCGATACGGAAAACGGGCTGGCGGCGGTAGTGGAAGGCCTGGAGGTCGCCATCCTGCATGCGGACGCGGACCTCCCAGAGACCCGGCGGATACGTGGTGATGGCGGAGACGACGCCGCAGTTTTCGCAAACCGGTGTGGCGCCGTGGCGGGAGAAGGAGGGCGCTGTCGGGCCGGGCGCCGCGGGGTCCGCCTGCACATAGGCTTCGCGCTTCGCCGGCGCCACGGCCGCGGTCACCGGTGCCGGAGACTTGCGCACGGGTGCGGGTACAGGGGCTGGCGGTGTGACGGCGTCGGAGGTCGTCGGCGCGGGCGTCGGTACGACCGGCGGCGAGTACCTGGGCATCATCGGATCAACCCGCGAGGCCTCCGTCGAAACCACGGTCTCACCGGGCTCGAGCCCATCCGCATTGACAGGTGCGCGCGCAGCCGGGGCGACGGGAGAAACGGGAGCAACGGGAGCAATGCCGGGGGCGACGGCGGTGGGCGAGTAGACCGCCGCTCGTGGCGCGATCCATCCCAGCATCCAGGCGAGACCGACGAGCGCCAGGCCGGCGACAACGAAGGCCGCAGCGGCGACCATGTAGGCCAACGCGCGGTGGGAGCGCAGGACAGGGGTGACG
>DATLEL010000281.1:0-2091 GCA_035525255.1 Usitatibacter sp. | reverse complement strand
GACGAGATGCCCTTGCCGTCCACTTCCTGGCGGAAGTTGTCGAGCTGTGCCTCGGTGAGGCGCCCCTCGAGGAAGGCGCGCGCATAGACGCCGGGCGAGGAATGGCCCTGGATGTAGAGCAGGTCGCCGCCGTGCTTGTCGTTCGGCGCATTCCAGAAATGGTTGAAGCCCACGTCGTAGAGCGTGGCGGCCGAGGCGAAGCTCGCGATGTGGCCGCCCAGCTCGAGATCCTTCTTCCCGCCGCGCAGCACCGTGGCCACCGCGTTCCAGCGGACATAGGAGCGCAGGCGCGCTTCCATCGCGTGGTCCCCGGGGGACGGCGTCTCCAGGTGCGGCGGGATGGTGTTGAGGTAGGCGGTCTGCGCGCGATAGGGCAGGTACGCGCCCGAACGGCGCGCCTTGTCCACCAGTTGCTCGAGCAGGAAGTGCGCGCGTTCGGGCCCTTCGATCTCGAGCACGGCGTCGAGGGAATCGACCCATTCACGGGTTTCGAGGGGATCGATGTCTTGCAGGCGGTCCATGGCGACCTCGGGGGATGGCGGGAGGAAAGACGACGGGTGGAGGGGCGGGCTGCGACCGAGGGTCGCGAATGCCAATCGTATAATGACTGCCTCCGGCGCGGAAAGCCGCTCGGGAACAGCAGTTTTGCCTCGTTCGACGAAATGAAACCGCCCGGAAAATCATGGACATCGGGCGGGAAGCGGGATTGTTTCTCAAAAAAGCTTTTTAAGTTATTATAAATGCGAGTTTTTGCGGGTCGCGGCGGGGAGGGATGCCCGGAAGTCGCCTTTCAAGGTGCTGCGGCAGGGATAGAAGTGCACCGCCTACAAAAAACCGGAAACGGCATGAGAGAACAGGCGCACCGGACATGAATCTTTCGCAGTCGCTCCAATCGGCGAGCCTGACCGATCCGGGGCGCGTCCGCGACCACAACGAGGACTGCATCGAATCACGCCCCGAGATCGGGCTGTTCGTGCTGGCCGACGGCATGGGCGGATACAACGCGGGCGAAGTCGCGAGCGGCATGGCGACGTCCCTCATCGCCGACGGCTTGCAGGAAGCGTGGCGTCCGCGCGACGTGGACCGGCTCGGCCGCGAGGAGGCCAAGGCGCTCTCCGAGCGCCTCATGCGCGAGCAGATCGCGCGCGCCAACAACGCCATCTTCACCACCTCGCAGAACAATCCCGAGTGCGCCGGCATGGGCACGACGCTGGTGGTGTGCCTCTTCTACGACAACTTCGTGACCGTGGCGCATATCGGCGATTCGCGCCTCTACCGCCTGCGCGGCGACGCGATGGAGCAGGTGACCCGCGATCATTCGTTGCTGCAGGAGCAGCTCGACTCCGGCCTCATCACGCCGGAAGAAGCCAAGCTCTCGCAGAACAAGAACCTGGTCACGCGCGCGCTGGGCATCGATCCCACCGCCGACCCGGAAATCCATACGTACGAGACGCGCCCCGACGACACCTACCTGCTGTGCTCCGACGGGCTCTCGGACATGGTGGACGACGAGGAAATCCGCCTCACGCTGATCACCCTCAGGACCAATCCGAGCCTCACCGTGCAGCAGCTCGTGCAGGCCGCCAACGACAACGGCGGCCGCGACAACATCTCGGCGATGCTCTCACGCGTCATCGAGCCCTTTGGCGTGCCGCGGGGCTGGCTCGCTCGGTTCAAGGCACTATTCCAGTAATAAGGGACCACCATCATGGCCAAGCTGATCCTCAGCGTCGACGGGCAAGTCCTCAAGGAGTTCACGCTCTCCAAGGAGCGGACCCTCATCGGACGCAAGCCGCACAACGACATCCAGATCGACAACCTGGCGGTGAGCGGCGAGCATGCCGCCATCATCACGATCCTGAACGATTCGTTCATCGAGGACCTGGGCAGCACCAACGGCACTATGGTGAACGGCAAGCCGGTGAAGAAGCATTTCCTCCAGAACAACGACGTAGTGGAGATCGGCAAGCACAAGCTCAAGTACTTCAACGATGCCCCCACGGCGGCCACCGCGGCGGACTTCGAGAAGACCATGATCATCAGGAACCCGGCCAAGGCGGCGCCGCCGCCCACGCCGGCCGAGAAGGGCAT
>DATLEL010000385.1:0-8478 GCA_035525255.1 Usitatibacter sp. | reverse complement strand
GGTTCACCGGGCTGCCGAGCCCTGCCGCCGCGGCGCTCGTGGCCGGCATGCTGTGGGTCCTGAGCGAGTACGGCGTGGACGGCTCCGACGCCACGTGGTGGGCGGCGGCGCTGACCATCTACGCCGGCCTCACCATGGTGTCGAACGTGCGCTTCTACAGCGGCAAGGACATCAACCTGCGCCGCTCGGTGCCGTTTTCCTTCGCGGTGGTGATCGTGCTGGCGCTGCTGCTGATCTCGCTCGAGCCGCCGGTGGTGCTCTGGGGACTGACACTCGCCTATGGCGTGTCGGGCTACTTCGGCTGGGCGGTGCAGCGCTGGCGGCAGGGCGCGGTGGAGAAGAAGCACGGCCACATCCGCGAGGCGATCGAGGAAGGCAACGTCGGCGGGCTCGCCCGCATGCTGGCCCACACCCCCGCCGACACCGTGATCTCCTCCGACGGGCTCACCCTCCTCATGATGGCGGTGGAGGAAAGCAACCTGCCGGCGGTGGAGCTGCTGGTCGCCCGGGGTGCCACGCTGGACATGCGCGACCAGAGCGGCGCCACCGCGCTCACCCTCGCCGCCGAGATGGGTTTCCAGGAGGCGGTGGAGGTGTTGCTGGGCGCGAAGGCCAATCCCAACGTGCAGGACGTCTCCGGGATGACGCCGCTCGACATCGCCGAGGAGCATGGCGCCCAGGACGTGGCGGCGCTGCTGCTGCGCTTCGGCGCGAAGTCGGGGCGCGAGCTCGGCCCGGCGCAGCCGTGACGCCCGCGGGAGGGTCTGATATAGTCGGTTCCATGCACTCGAACGGCTTCCTGCTTAGCCTTCCCCAGTCCGGCGCGCTCGCGCTGGGACTGCTGCTGCGCCCCGCGCGCTAAAAACCCCACCCCCACAATTCGCGCAGCATCGGGCCGCTCCAGGCAACAGCGGGGCGGGTCAGTCCATCCGACTTCGGAGACCACCATGCAGGACCAGCTGATCATTTTCGACACCACCATGCGCGACGGCGAGCAGAGCCCGGGCGCGGCCATGACCAAGGACGAGAAGCTGCGCATCGGCAAGCAGCTGGAGAGGCTGCGGGTCGACGTGATCGAGGCGGGATTCGCCGCCTCGAGCCCCGGCGACTTCGAGGCCATCCGTGCCGTCGCCGCGGCGGTAAAGGACTCGACCATCTGTTCGCTCGCGCGTGCCAACGACAACGACGTGAAGCGTGCCGGCGAGGCCATCAAGCCGGCGAACCGGGGCCGCGTGCACACGTTCATCGCCACCAGCCCGATCCACATGCAGCACAAGCTGCGCATGCAGCCGGACCAGGTGCTGGAGGCCGCGGTGAAGGCGGTGAAGCTCGCGCGCCAATACACCGACGACGTGGAGTTCTCAGCGGAGGACGCAGTGCGCTCGGACGTGGATTTCCTCTGCCGCATCTTCGAGGCCGCCATCGCCGCCGGCGCCCGCACCATCAATGTCCCGGACACCGTGGGCTACAGCGTGCCGCAGCTTTGGGGAGACCTTTTCCGCCAGCTGATCGAACGCGTGCCCAACGCCGGCAAGGCCGTGTGGTCTACCCATTGCCACAACGACCTCGGCATGGCGGTGGCGAACTCGCTCGCCGCGGTGATGGCGGGTGCCCGCCAGGTGGAATGCACCGTGAACGGGCTGGGCGAGCGCGCCGGCAACGCCTCGCTCGAGGAGATCGTGATGGCGGTGCGCACGCGCTCCGACATCTTCAGGTGCACCACCGGCATCGACGCGACGCAGATCGTCCCGGCCTCGAAGCTCGTGTCGACCATCACCGGCTACCCGGTGCAGCCCAACAAGGCGGTGGTCGGGGCCAATGCCTTCGCCCACGAGTCCGGGATCCACCAGGACGGCGTGCTCAAGCACCGCGAGACCTACGAGATCATGCGGGCCTCCGACGTGGGCTGGGGCGCGAACCGCCTCACGCTGGGCAAGCTCTCGGGGCGCAGCGCCTTCAAGAGCAGGCTCCAGGAGCTCGGCATCACGCTCGCCTCGGAAGAGTCGCTGAACGCGGCATTCGCGCGCTTCAAGGAGCTCGCCGACAAGAAGCGCGAGATCTTCGACGAGGACATCCAGGCGCTGCTCTCCGACGAGGCGGTCACCCCGGAATCGGAGCACTACAAGCTGATCTCGCTCGCGGCGCATTCCGAGACCGGCGAGCAGCCGTTCTCGCGCGTGGTGATCAGCGAGGACGGGCGGGAAAAGCGCGCCGAGGCGCGCGGTGGCGGCATCGTCGACGCCACCTTCAAGGCGATCGAAAGCATGGTGGAGAGCGGCACCGAGCTGCTGCTCTACTCGGTGAACAACGTGACCGAGGGCACCGACTCCCAGGGCGAGGTGACGGTCCGCCTGTCGAAGAACGGCCGCATCGTGAACGGCATGGGCGCCGACACCGACATCGTGGTCGCTTCCGCCAAGGCGTACATCAACGCCCTCAACAAGCTCTCCGCCAAGTCGCGGATGAACCCGCAGTACGGGGCCGAAGCGCAGGTGATGTAGGGGCCGCCGGGTGAAGCTTCCGCCGCTGGGGATGGGCACCTGGCACATGGGCGAGGACGTGGGCGCGCGTGCGGACGAGGTCCGCTCGCTGCAGCTGGGCCTGGACCTCGGCATGAGCCTGGTGGACACCGCGGAGATGTACGGCGACGGCGGCGCCGAGGAAGTGGTCGGGGAAGCCCTGCGCGGGCGCCGCGAGTCGGCGTACGTGGTGAGCAAGTTCTATCCGCACAACGCGTCGCGCAAGAAGGTGGCAGCCGCCTGCGAAGCTTCCCTGAAGCGGCTGCGCCTCGCGCGGCTCGACCTCTACCTGCTGCACTGGCGTGGCAGCGTGCCGCTGGAGGAGACGGTCGAGGCCCTCGAGTCGCTGGTGGCCGCAGGCAAGATCGCGCGCTGGGGCGTATCCAACTTCGATGTCGAGGACATCCAGGAGCTCGCGCGCGTGCCCGGCGGTGAGCGCGTCGGCGCAAACCAGGTGCTCTACAACCTCGCGCGCCGCGGCATCGAGTTCGACTTGCTGCCCCTGTGCAGCGCCTCGCACATCGACGTGATGGCGTATTCGCCGCTCGACGAAGGCACGCTCGCGCGGCATCCGGCGCTCGCTTCGATCTCGCGCGATTGTGGCGCCACGCCGGCGCAGGTCGCGCTCGCATGGCTCATGCAGCGCCCGGGAGTGTGCGTGATACCCAAGGCATCGCGCGAGGAGCACGTCCGCGCCAATGCGGCTGCGAGGGAAGTGAAGCTCGACGCAGCGGCCCTGTCATCCCTCGACCGCGCTTTCCCGCCTCCGCAGGGCAAGAGGCCGCTGGAAGTCATCTGAACGCGGCTGCGGCGCTCCGGCCGCGCGCGAGCCACGCCCCCACGATCGCGAGCCCGATGGCGAGGTAGGGCAAGCCGCCAGGCCCCCACATCACCAACCCGCCCAGCTGCTGGTCCTCGAGCGCGGTCAGGCCGTAGGGAAATGTGGTGGAGGCGTAATGGACATACCAGACCGTGGGCGCGAACGTGAGGAGCGCGCCCAGGCCTCCGCTGTGCAGCATGGTGGTGAACACGCCGGCGACCGACGCGCTGTCGGGCTTGCGGATGCCGCGGCCGAAGACCGACCACCAGAAAAGGATCGCGGTCCCGAGGAAGGAGGCGTGCTGCAGGGCGTGAACGCCCGGATCGCGCAAAGCCGCCTCGAAGAACGCCGGCACGTGCCACGCCCAGATCGCCGTCGCATGCAGCAACCACGCCGAGAGCGGCCGGCTCGCGAATGCGAGCGGCCACTCGATCGCCGGTGCCCGTGCGAGCTCTGCCAGCGGTCCGCGCCATGCGGGCGCCAGCCCCCAGGTCCACGCTTCGATGGGACGTCCAAGGACCAGCAGTGGGGCGGCGAGCGTCATCAGCAGCTCGTGCTGCGCCATGTGCGCGGAGAAGAGGGCTTCGCCCAACCCATCCAGGGGCGATACCAGTGCGATGGCCAGCACCCCCCATCCCGCGCCGAAGCGGGAGGCCTCGGAGACGCTCACGCCGCGGCCGCGGCCCGCGCGACGCCATAGCCGGCGCACGCCGATGAAATACAGCAAAGCCGCGGCAACTAGGGGAAGCAGCACCACCGGGTCCAGGTTCCACGCCGCGCCCGGCGCGGAGCCTTCCGCATGGTGCGCTCGCGCCGGCAACGCCGCGAGTCCAGCGGCGGCCGCGCTCAGCCGTAGCAGGGCGACAGGAACCACTGCGGAAACCACATCGCGGCGATGGTGGCGGCCGAAAGCAGGCCGACCATTGTGGCCATCACATCCATGAAGTCGATTCGCTCGAGGGTGAAGCCCCCGTCCGAGCGCAGGCGCCGCAGCGCCTGCCGGGACTCGCGCCACGAGATGGCGAGGATCACGAGCGTCGCCAGCAGGAAGGCTGCGTGGACCGCATGCAGGGCGCCGTGGTTCTGGTGCGCGCAGCCCCAGCCCGCCAGGGCGTAGGCGACGCTCTGGTCGCCGAGGACCAGCAGGGGAGAAGCGAGGAGGGCGGGCCAGGTGCGCATCAGAACCTCGGCGCGATGTAGATCGTCGCGAATACCGGCAGCCACGCGAGCACCACGAAATCCCAGTATTCCGCGTTCTCGGCCACGTCGACGAAGCGCCTGCCCTCGAGCGGCCCGGTGAGCATCAGCACGTACAGCACGAGGGTGTCGCCGAAGTCCGTGAGCAGGTGGACCGTGTGCAGGCCCAGCAGCATCCAGACGATGGACCCGTACGCATTGGAATCCCAGGACACGTTGAGGGTGCGGAATTCGAAAACGCGCACCAGGATGAACGCGGCGCCCATCACCAGGCAGACGAGCATTCCCCCGCGCACCCTGCCCAGGTCGTGCGCCTTGGCCCTGTGGAGCGTCCAGTGGTTGGGCAGGAGGCTCGCCAGCATGATCAGCGTATTGAGCACTCCCCAGCGCAGGTCGGGCGCCGGCACGCCCATGGGCCAGGTGTCGCCGTTGGTGCGCAGGTAGAAATACGTCGCGATGGCCATCGCGAAGACCGTCCCCTCGATCGCGACCACGCCCATCGTGCCCCACCACATGATGCCGCGGGCACCGAAGACGTAGCTCGGCAGTTGCGCCACGTCGAGGGTCTCCCCGGCGACGGCGCCCTGCGTATCGAGGCGATCCGGCGGAAAGACGGGCTTGTCGCTCACGGACGTTTCTCCAGCACCAGCTGCTTGCGCGTCTCGCCGGCCCGGGGCCAGAACCACGCGATCATGGCGATCATGATGGGTATGGATCCCCACACCACGGCCCACGGGGTGAAGATCGAGGCGATGAACATCACCGTCGTGGCGATGGCGGCGATGAAGGGCCACGGCGTAGGCGAGGGCGAGTGATAACGATGGTCGGGTTGCGCATCGAGCACCGTGGTCGAGACCACTTCGCGCGAGTCCACTGCCAGTCCCGAGACGTGCGTCGGCCGGCGCAGCGGCTCCCAGAGGGGTTCCTCCGACCACACCACCGGGATCGCGCGGAAATTGCACGCCGGGGGTGGCGAGGCGGTGGCCCATTCGAGGCTGGCTGCGCCCCACGGGTTGTCGCCCGCGGGCTCGCCATGGCGTCGGCTCTTCACGACGTTCACGATGAAGAGCAGCACGCTCACCGCGATCATGGCGCCCCCCACGGTCGAGAGCAGGTTGAGCGGTCCCCAACCGGTCTCGGCGCCATAGGTGTAGACCCGCCTCGGCATGCCGGCGAGGCCCAGGTGATGCATGGGATAGAAGGCCACGTTGAAGCCGATGAAGAACAGCCAGAAATTCCACCGGCCGAGCCGCTCGCCCATCATGCGGCCGGTGATTTTGGGGAACCAGTAATACCAGGCGCCGAAGAGCGGGAACACCGCCCCGCCGATCAAGACGTAATGCAGGTGGGCCACGACGAAATACGTGTCGTGCACCTGCAGGTCGAGCGGCACGGCACCGAGGATGAGCCCGGTGAGGCCGCCCAGCAGCAGGATGAAGAAGAACGCGAGGATGAAGTACAGCGGCGTGCGCAGGTGGAGCCGTCCCTTCCACAGGGTCGCGATCCAGCAGAAGATCTGCACCGCCGTGGGGATGGCGATCATCATGCTCATGGCGGTGAAGAAGGCCTTGCCCACCTCGGGAATGTTGGTGGCGAACATGTGGTGCACCCACAGCCCGAAGGAGAAGAACGCCGTCGCGATCAGCGACAACACCATCGCCGCGCGGCCGAACACCGGGCGGCGGGCGAAGGTGGCGATGATCATCGACATGAACCCGAGCCCGGGGATGAAGATGAAGTACACCTCGGGATGGCCGAAGAACCAGAAGAGGTGCTGCCAGAGCAGCGGGTCGCCGCCGGCCGCCGCGTTGAAGAAATGCGTCCCGACCAGCCGGTCCATGATCAGCATCGTGCTCGCCAGCATCACCGCCGGCATGGCGAAGATGATCATGAAGGCCGTCACCAGCATCGCCCAGACGAAGAGCGGCATGCGCGCGAGCGTCATGCCGGGCGCGCGCAGCTTGAAGATGGTGGTGATGAGGTCGACGGAGACGATGAGGCCCGAGACCTCGGTGAAGGTGATCAGCTGCGCCCAGAAGTCCGAGCGCTTGCCCGAGGAGTACTCGGGGCCGGCGAGCGGCGGATAGCTGAACCAGCCGTTGTCGGGGCTCATGTCGATCGCGAAGGCGGTGAAGATCATCAGGCCGCCGAACAGGTACATCCAGTATCCGTAGGCGGTCATCCTCGGCAGCGCGGAGTTGCGCGTGCCGATCATCAGCGGCACCAGGTAGACCGCCATTGCCTGCATCACGGGGACCGCGAACAGGAACATCATGGTGGTGCCGTGCAGCGTGAAGATCTGGTTGTACAGGTCGGGCCCGATCAGCTTGCTGTCGGGGCGCGCGAGCTGCAGCCGCATCGCCACCGCGAGCAGGCCCGCGACCACGAAGAAGCAGAACGCGGTCACGATGAAGCGCTTGCCGATCGACTTGTGGCCCACGGCGCAGATCCATCCTGCGAGGCCGGGGCGTTCGCTCCAGGTGCGTTCGAGCTCGTCGGTGGCGGCGGTGGCGCCGGTCGCGCCGTCGCGGCGATCGAGCGGCTGGTGGTTGACGGTCGAATCCCAGGTGGCGCTCATTCGAGGCTCCGCAGGTAGGTGACCAGCGCCTTTATCTGATCCTCCGGCACGTGATGCGCCGGCATGTTCACGCCGGGCTTGAAGCGCTGCGGATCCTCGATCCAGTCGCGCAGGTTTCCCGCGTCGTTCGCGAGCCGGCCGGCAGCCAGCGTGGTGCGGCTGGCGAGGTGCGTGAGGTCCGGAGCCTTGCGGCCATTGGCGGGCGTCCCCTGGATCGCGTGGCACAGCATGCAGCTGCCGGAGAGGAACAGGTCGCGGCCCCGGGCCTGCTCGGGATCGATGGGCTCGCGCGCCGGCTTGCGCTGTGCTTCCGCCCACTTCTGGTACGCATCGGGCGCCTCGGCGATCACCAGGAATGCCATGAATGCGTGCTGCGCCCCGCAGAATTCCGCGCATTGGCCGCGGTAGGCGCCGGGCTTGTCGGCCTGCAGCTGCAGTGTCGTGGTGCGGCCGGGTATCAGGTCTTTCTTGCCGTGCAGGTTCGGCACCCAGAAGCTGTGGATCACGTCGTCGGACTTGAGCGTGAGCAATACCGGGCGTCCCACCGGGATGTGCAGCTCGTTGGCGGTGGAGAAGGTGCGGCTGGGATCGGCATCGTCGTAGTGCACATCCCACCACCATTGATGGCCCACCACCTCGATGCCGATCGCATCCACGAGCGACAGCTGCGCGAGCGCCCGGTCGGTCGCCACGCTCGCGACCAGCAACGCGATGAGGCCCACGCTCGAGAGCGCCACGGCGCCGATCACGCTGCGACGTGCGCCGGGCTCGGGCGCGTGCAGGGACGTCACGTCGGGAGGGGTGCCTCCGGTCGCGCGCGGCGCCCGCCTAAGCGCCACGAACAACGCCCCGAGCACCGCCACGAAGACCAGGGCGCAGAGCGCCAGGGCGAACCACCAGAGCGACGCGATATGCGCGGCCTGGGGGCCGGCCGGCTCCAGCGCATGGATCAAGCCCTTCATTTCGCCTTCCCTGGGTCAGGCTTCGGCGGCAGCGTGGGCCGCTGCGATTCGGGCTTGATCGCGCCGCCGAGCGCATCGGAGCGCGAAGGGCGCGCGGACTTTGGAGCGAGGCCGCTCATGGAGCGCACGTACGCCACCAGCTGCCACGCCTGCTCTTCGGGAATGCGTCCGCGGAAGGAAGGCATGCCATTGGGCCTGCCTTCCATGATGGTGGCGTAAACCTGTTCGGGGGCCGGGCCATACAGCCATTTCTCGTCCATCAGCGCGGGCCCCATGCCGCCCCCGCCGGCGGAATGGCAGCCGCTGCAGTTGTACCAGCGGAAGAGGCGCTTGCCCTGCGAAAGCTCGTAGGCATTGCCCTGGTCGAAGGATGGCGAGCCCTTGGTCTCGGCGAGGCCATCG
>DATLEL010000340.1:0-2491 GCA_035525255.1 Usitatibacter sp. | reverse complement strand
GGATCCGCAGTCGTGCCACCCGCCACGATGTTGAAGCGCTCGATCGCGATGCTGCCGCCCGGCCAGACGAGGGTCCCGTGACTCGCATCATTGAACGAGAGCGTGACGGGGCCGTTGTCCACGGCCGGGCCGCGCGCATGCCAGGAACCATCCAGGGTTTGCCCGCCGGAGAAGCCGATGAGCCGCCCGCTGAAGAGAGAGCCGTCGAGCGAGGTAGCGCCGCTCGCGGCGAGCCAGATGGGGCGCCCCGCATCGTCGTAGAGGTAGGACGCGAAGAAGATGGAGTTGCCGCGCACCTCCATCGAGAAGCCGCGCCCGCCCTGCGTCGTGTTCCACCACCAGCCGGTCTGCGGCGGCTGCGGCTGGCACGTCGTGGCCGCCGGTGCCGTGACCACGCTGCGATTCACGCCGTTGTTGAGCATCGCGCTCGATGAAGCCCCGTAGCCGACATAGAAGGTCGCCCCCGCGATCTGCGAAGTAGCCACCCCGTTGAGGACGGTGATCGACTGCCCCTGTGACGAAAGCACGCCCGTCACGTACGCCTGCATCGAGGAGGCGGTCACCTGCTGCAGCTGGCCGCTGGAGTTGAGCTGCGCCAGCACGCAGGCCACCGGCGCATCGGCCTTGGCGCCCTTCGCCATCCATCCCGGCTCGGCCGGCGCCGACGCCCCATGTACCACGGTCGCCGGGGCGAGCGCGAATACGAACACGCTCGCGGTCTTGCCGATGTCCTGCGCGGGAAACTGGATGTCCGCCTGGATGTTCGCGACCGTAGGCGTAATCGCACCGGTGACCGTCATCGGGAATGCCGCCGCCGCGGTGGGAATATCGGCGGTGAAGGTCCCGTGCCATCCGAAGGGCAGGTTGTCGTCGTCCACGCCTGCGATCTGGAGGGTGCCGCGCTGCACGCCATCCCATTGCCCGACGAAGCCCAGGGTGGTGGTTTCCTCCGGCCGTTGAACGAAGGCGCAGACACCCTGCGCATTGGGATTGGTCTGCGTGTCGTGGTGACTGATGGCGACGGTGCCGTGAAGCGTGTGGGCCGTCGCCGTCAGGTCGAGCCCGGTGAACACGATCGCGCCCGAGTCGGTGTCGGTGTTGCTGCACTCCCGCGGCTGGTCCAGGATGCTGGCGAAGCCGGTGCACGTCGTGCCAGTGAGGGTGCAGGTGAAGGTGATGGTCACGCGGCCGCCGTCGCCCGTATTCCCCCCAAACGAGCCGCTCACCTGGGTCGCCGCCGCGTCGCCCGCGAAAGCGCCCCACAGCACGGCGATGAGCGCCGCGCCCCACCTCGTCATCCCCATGACGCCCCCCTATCGGCCCGCGAGCACCCGCAGGCTGTTGTCCACCTGGCTCTGGTCAATGTACCCGATGGCATTGGGGTTGTCCGCGATGATTTTCTTCACTTCCGAGGGTGAATTTGCCTGCCGCGGCGGCTGCCCGCGCCCGGTGAAGATGATCTTCGACCAGTGCGCCTTCACCTGGGCGGGCGATTTGCCCGCGTACTGCGCATAGAACCGATCGCGGGCGGGGGAGTCCTCGACGAGGTCGATGGGCACTGCCTGGCTGCCGTCCGGGAAGCGGCTGGTCTTGCCGAGGAAGATGTCGGCTACCTGTCCCGCGTTGAGCGCGGTGACGGGGCTGCGGGCGGAAACCACGGCGACGACTTCCTGCGCGTGGGCGGGCCATCCCCAGGCGGCCATCAGGCCGAGGATTTGGAAGGCGAGAATGCGGCGGATTTTCATCGCGGCCTCCCTAGAAAACGAAGTCCACGGCGGCGCTGATCACGTTCACCTTGGCGCCGGTCGGGAAGTCGGGTTGCACGTTGCCGAATGTTCCGTGGGAGCGCGAGCCTACGCGCACCTGGTCGAGCTGCAATTTGAGCGCCGCGTTGCGCAGGAAGTCCCAGCGTACGCCGATCGAGACCGTGGATTGCTGCGGCAACGCACCGAGCTGGCGATTGAGGGTCACGTTCAGGAGCTGGCCCAGGCCGGCGATCTCAGGCGGCAGGCCCGCGATCGAGACGCCTGGATCCGACGAGGGACTCTCCGCCTTGATGCGCGCATACGTGGCATACGGCGTGAGCTTGCCGATTCGCGGGCCGGCACTCAGGTACCAGGCGCTCCGCTTGCCCACCACGGAGTGGGTGTCGAACCGCGCCCATTCGCCCGTCGCGAACCACGTACCCGGGTCATAGCTTGCGCTCACGCCGAGGAAGGTCGCGCGGCGGTCATCGACGCCGTAGCGCTCCGCGATCGCCTCACCCGGCGGACCGAACATGCGGAATCCGTCGAACAGCTGGCGGTACGCGGCGATGGTGAGTCGTGCCTCCCCGACGCTCAGCCGCGCCGTGAACGGGCCCGCCTCGACCGTGTCCACGAACGCCACGATGCGGCGCGCTTCGGCCTTGCCGGCGTCGAACCCGGAGGCGTTCGGGAATTTGGAATCCGAGCGGCCGACAGTGAGCTGCAACGTATTGGTCGACGCACCC
>DATLEL010000275.1:0-3201 GCA_035525255.1 Usitatibacter sp. | reverse complement strand
GTGGCGCCCGAGCTGCCGCGCGGATGGCTGGTCGACGAGGTGACCGACGCGGACTGGGCGCGCCTTGCGGCACTGGACGCGCATTCGCTGCACACCAACCACAAGAAATTCGATGTGGGCTTGCTGCCGCGGCTGCACGCCCAGGGCTACCGCGTGATGCTCTACACCGTGAACGACGCGGAGCAGGCGGCGCGGCTCCTCAACGCGGGCGTCGACGGAATCTTCACCGACGAGCTGGAGCTTTTCGCGCAGCGCTTTCCGACCCTCGTTTAGGTCAGGCGGCAGCCTGCGCCGTCTCCCTCATCCTCGCGTCCAGGTCCCGCAACGCCGTCCTCAGCCCTTCCTCCACCACCGGGTGGTAGAACGGCATCTCCAGCATCTGCGGCACCGTCATGCCAGCCTGCAAAGCCCACGCGAGCAGGTGCCCGATGTGCTCCGCATCCGGCCCCACCATCTCGGCGCCGAGGAAACGCTGGTTCGTCGGATCGCCGTAGACCCGCAAGCGGCCCTGGTTGCGAAGCATCACGCGCGAGCGGCCCTGGTCCTCGAAGGAAACCTCGCCCGCGGCCAGCGCATGCGCTTTCAGGTGGGCGAAGCCGCCACCCACGATGGCGATCTGCGGGTCGGTGAACACGATGCCCAGCGGCGCGCGGCGCACGCCCCGCTCGATCCTCGGAAACGACGCAGCGTTGCCGCCGGCGATGCGGCCCTCGTCCGCGGCTTCATGCAGGAGCGGCATGAAGTTCGACGCGTCGCCCGCGATGAAGATGGAGCTGTCGCCGGCCTGCAGCGTCGCCGGGTCGAACAGCGGCACGCCCTTCGCATCGCGTGCAATGCCGGTCATCTCCAGGTCCAGGGCGTCGACGTTGGGCGTCCGGCCCGTGGCGGCGAGCGCGTAATCGAAATGCTCGATCCGTTTCTGCCCATCGGGGGCGCGATACTCCACCACCACCTCGTCGCCCACGCGCTCTACGCGGGAGACGTGCGCGTCCGGATCCAGCATGAAATCGGCGCTGAACGCGTGGAGCGCGGCGCGCTGCACGAACGGGTCGGTGATCGGGCCCACACGCCCGCCACGGCCCAGCACCACGACACGCACGCCCAGGCGCGAGAGCGCCTGGCCGATTTCCAGGCCAATGACGCCGGGCCCGAAAACCGCGACCGAACGGGGCAGGGTCTCCCAGTCGAAGACATCGTCGTTCACCACCAGCCGGTTGCCGAGGTCACGCAGGATCGGCGGGACCACCGGCCGGGAGCCGGTGGCGATCACCACCGTGCGCGCGCGGATGCGCGGGCCGTTCTCCACCTGCAGGGTATTGCGGTCGACGAAGCGCGCGAGTCGCCTGATGCGATCCGAGGCGGGAATGCTCTCCACGCCTTTCAGCACGAAGCCGACGAACCGGTCACGCTCGCGCCGCACGCGGTCCATGACCTCACGGCCGTCGATGCGGGTGCCACCGTCCACGTGCACGCCGAACGCACGGGCGCGGTCGATACCATGGGCCGCTTCCGCCGCCGCGATCAGCAGCTTGGAGGGCATGCAGCCCACCCGCGCACAGGTCGTGCCGTAGGGACCGCCCTCGATGATCACCGCGCGCGCACCCGCCGCCCGCGCGGCGCGATAGGCGGCGAGGCCGGCGGTGCCGGCGCCGATCACCGCGACATCGACTTCGAGGTTCATGGCGGCCGGCCTCAGGCGGCCTTGCGCGGCTTCTGCGCGAAATAGGCGTCCACGTCATCGGCTCCGCCGATCAGCTTGCCGCCGATGAAGACCTGCGGCGCGGTGCCGCGGCCGGACACGGCGCGGATGGTCGAGAACGTGATGCCCTTGCCGAGCTGCACTTCCTCGTACACGACGCCGTTGGCATCGAGTGCGGCCTTGGCGCGGGCGCAGAACGGGCAGCCCGCCTTGCTGAAGATCACCGCGGGTTCCGGCGCCTTCTCGCGCGGGGCGAGGTAAGTGAGCATCGTGTCCGCGTCCGAAACCTCGAACGGGTCGCCGTCCTTGTCGGGCTCGATGAACTGCTTCTCGACCACGCCATCGCGTACCAGCATCGAATAGCGCCACGACCGCTTGCCGAAGCCCAGGCTCGATTTGTCGACCAGCATGCCCATCTTCTGGGAGAAGTCGCCGTTGCCGTCCGGGATGAAGGTGATGTTGGGGGCGTTCTGGTCCTTCTGCCACTCGCTCATGACGAAGCCGTCGTTCACAGACAGGCACACGATCTCATCGACGCCCAGGCGGGAGAACGTCGGGGCGAGCTCGTTGTAGCGCGGCAGGTGGGTGGTGGAGCAGGTCGGCGTGTAGGCGCCGGGCAGGGCGAACAAGACCACGGTGCGGCCCTTGAAGATCTGGTCGGTGGAAACGTCCTTCCATTGGCCGTCCTGGCGGGTGCGGAAGGTGGCCTGGGGGACGCGCTTGCCTTCGGAATTGGTGAGCGACATGGTGGTCTGCCTTGGTGGTTACGATAGGGTATGAAAGGCAGTATGGGCGCCCGTGATTGGAATGGCCAATTGATTGTGGTTATACTTTCGATTGGCCATGGCTATTGACTCCCCTCCATGACGCTCACCGAGCTCCGCTATGTCGTCGCCCTCGCCCAGGAACGCCATTTCGGGCGCGCGGCCCAGAAATGCTTTGTCACCCAGCCCACGCTGTCGCTCGCCCTCGCCAAGCTGGAGGAGGAGCTGGGGGTGAAGCTCTTCGAGCGCAACAAGAACGAGGTGCTGGTCACCTCGCGCGGGGAGGCGATCGTCGAGCAGGCGCGGCGCGTACTGGACGAGGTGGGCAAGATCCCCCATCTCGCGCGCGGCGGCCAGGACCAGCTCTCGGGTGCGCTACGCATCGGCGCGATCCCGACCATCGGGCCCTACCTGCTGCCGGACCTGATCCCGATCCTGCGCAAGAAGGCGCCACAGATGCCGCTATCCATCGAGGAGAACCTGACCGGCAACCTGGCACCGATGCTGCGCGACGGCGAGCTGGACGTGGTGATCATCGCGCTGCCGTTCGTGCTGCCGGGCGTGAAGACCGAGGTCCTCTACGAGGAGCCTTTCAGGGTGGTGGTGCCGGAAGGGCACCGCTGGGAGGCCCGCAAGGGGGTGAAGCCTTCCGACCTCGCCGACGAGAACCTGCTCGTGCTCAACAACGGCCATTGCTTCCGCGAGCAGGTGCTGGAGGCGTGCCCCGGCCAATCCAAT
>DATLEL010000328.1:0-11030 GCA_035525255.1 Usitatibacter sp. | reverse complement strand
CGCTTCGCCGGCCGCAACGAGACGCTCGATCCGGTTGCCGGCCACGTCCCCGGCGCGGTCAATCGTTTCTGGAAGGACAACCTCGCCAACGACGGCCGCTTCAAGCTCGCCGCGCACCTGCAAGCCGAGTTCGCGCAGCTTTTCGAAGGGACCGACCCGAAGCAGTCGGTGCACATGTGCGGCTCCGGCGTCACCGCCTGCCACAACCTGTTCGCGATGGAGCTCGCGGGCATGCACGGCGGGCGCCTCTACCCCGGATCCTGGAGCGAGTGGTGCTCCGATCCCGCGCGGGCCGTCGCGCCATGAATCGCCGCGCGCTTTCCTTGCTCCTTGCAGCCGTGCTCGCATCCACCGCGGGACGTGCCGAGGAAACCCTCACGCCACCCGCGAGCCTCACGCTCGAGGGCATTCCCGCCATCCCGGCGGAGATCGCCCGCAAGCTCAAGCCCTACGGCGACTTCCGGCCGCACGCGCTCATGTCGTGGCACCCGCTGCGGCGCGAGATGCTGGTGCGACGCCGCCACGAAGCGACCAACCAGGTGCACCTCGTCACCGAGCCGGGCACCACGCCGCAACCCCTCACGGATTTCCCCAACGCGGTGACCTCGGCGCTGTTCCAGCCGACGCGCGGCGACTACTTCATCTTCCCGATCGGCGAAGGGGGCAACGAGGCCTACCGCCTCAACCGCTTCGACATCGCGACGCGCACCGTGACGCCCCTCAGCCCCGAAGGCGAGCGCGCGGACGACGCCACGTGGAACCGCCGCGGCGATCGCGTCGCCTACACCTCCGTGCTGGTGGACAGCAACAATCCCACGCGCACGGCGCGCACCACGCTGCACCTCGTCGACCCGATGAAGCCGCAAACGAGCCGCGTGCTCGGGCGCATGGACGGCGGCGGCTGGACCGACCTCGCGTTCTCCGAGGATGGGCGCAAGCTGGCGATGGTGGAGTACATCTCCGTGAACCAGAGCCATCTCTGGGTGCTCGACGTGGCGAGCGGCATCAAGCGCCGCGTGAGCCGCCCGGGGAAGGACGAGATCGTCGCCTACTCCACGCCGCACTTCTCACGCGACGGCCGTTCGCTCTTCGCGACTTCCGACCGCAGCGGCGAATTCAGCCGACTGGTGCAGCTCGACGTGGCCAGCGGCAAGGAGCGCGTGCTGACCGGGCACCTTCCGTACGACGTGGACCAGGTGGCGGTGTCCTTCGAAGCCGAGCGCATCGCCTTCACCACCAACGAGCGCGGCTCGCGCGTGCTGCGCTTCCTCGACCTGCGCTCGCTGAAGGAGCAGCCGCGCCCGGCGCTCCTCGACGGCGTAATCGGCGGGCTCCAGTGGCGCCGCGACTCGACCGAAGTCGGCTTCCAGATCGCCTCGGCGCGCTCGGCCGGCGACGTCTTCTCCTACGACGTGAAGGCGAACCGCTTCACGCGCTGGACCAACGGCAACAACCCCGAGCTCAACACCAACGATTTCGTGGAGCCGCGCACGGTGCGGTGGCTGAGCTTCGACGGCCTCGAGATCACCGGGCTGCACTACCACCCGCCGAAGCGCTTCGAGGGCCGCCGCCCGGTGATCGTGAGCATCCACGGCGGGCCCGAGGAGCAGGCCAAGCCGGGATTCATCGGACGCAACAACTACTTCGTGAGCGAGCTCGGCATCGCGGTGATCTATCCGAACGTGCGCGGCTCCATCGGCTTCGGCAAGAGCTTCGCCAAGCTGGACAACGGGCGGCGGCGCGAGGACTCGGTGAAGGACATCGGCGCGCTGCTGGAGTGGATCCGGGCGCAGCCGGACCTCGACCCCGAGCGCGTGATGGTGATGGGCGGCAGCTACGGCGGCTACATGGCGCTCGCGAGCTCGTTCCACTACGCCGAGCGGCTGGCGGGGGGCGTGAGCATCGTCGGCATCTCGAATTTCGTTACCTTCCTCGAGCGCACCGAGAGCTACCGGCGCGACCTCCGGCGGGTCGAATACGGCGACGAGCGCGACCCGGAGATGCGGCAGTTCCTCGAGTCGATCGCACCCGTCAACCATGCCGCGCGCATGACCAAGCCGCTTTTTGTCGCGCAGGGGCGCAACGACCCGCGCGTGCCGCGCACCGAGGCCGAGCAGATCGTGGAGACGCTCAAGCGCCAGGGAACACCGGCCTGGTTCATGGTGGCGGCCGACGAGGGCCACGGCTTCGTGAAGAAGCCCAACGCCGATTACCTCTTCTACGCCATCGTCGCGTTCGCGGAGCGCACGCTGCTGAAATGAAAAGCTACTTCTTCAGATTCTCGGCGAAGAATTTCTCCAGGCTGCGATAGAAGTCGTAGACGTTCTCATCCTTGTTGTAGCCGTGCGCCTCGCCCGGATAAACCTTGTATTCCACTTTCACGCCCGCCGTCTTGAGCGCGTTGTAAAACTCATCCCCGTGCACCTGGGGGACACGCACGTCGTTGCCGCCCATGGTGAGGAATACAGCAGCCTTGATCTTGCCCGCCTGCAACGTTGGAGAGTTGCGCGTGAACATCTCGCGGTCTGCCCGCGAATCGCCCACCATGACCTTGAAGTCGTGATCGAAGAAGTCGGATTGCTGGGCGATGTCGGAATAGACGACTTTCTGGAACATGAAGAGGTCGGTCACCGCGAGGAACGGGCTGCCGCAGCGCCACAAGTCGGGGTCCTTCGCTAGGCCCATGGCGCTCGCGTAGCCGCCATAGCTGCCGCCATGGAGGCACATCCGGTTCTTGTCGACGATGCCCTCCTTTGCCAGGTGCAGGGCGCCGTCGGTGATGTCGTCCTGCATCGCCTGTCCCCACTGCTTGAAGCTGGACTTCCAATGGTCGCGGCCCCATCCGAGTGAGCCGCGCGGTTCCGGCTCCAGGACGACATAGCCGCGCGAGGCGAAGAACTGCGCCTCGGGCCAACGGCCCCACTGAGACCAGGTATAGCTCCGCGCCCACGGACCGCCGTGGATGTTGACGATCAGCGGAAGGTTCTTGCCGTCGGAATCGCGCGGGATGGTCACAAAAGCGGGTATTTCGCGGCCGTCGCGCGCCTTGTACTTGATGAAGCGCCGCTCCGACATCAGGCTCGGGTCGAGCCACTCGCGCGTGCGCGGCAGGGCTTCGACGCCGTTGCGCTCGCGGTCGTACAGGTGGTAGGTGCCCGGATCCACGTCCGAGTAGCTGTAGATCAACAGGCGCGAGCGCGAGTTGCCGGGGAAGGAGATGGAGTTGCGCGTCTTCGGAAAGGTGGCATCGATGGAGCGCTGCAGCTTGTCCATGTCGGGATCGACCCACCGCACGACCGGCTTGTCGGCCTGATAGCTGATGCCGAGGAATTTCTTCCCCACCCTGTCGAAGGCCAGGCCGCCGCTCACGTCGACGAGCGGATCCTCGAACATCACGTCCCCCATCTTGCGGGCCTTGGTGTCGTACTTGTAGATGGCGCGCTTGTCGCGGCCGACATTCGACGAGACATAGAGCGTGGAGTTGTCGTAGTCGAACGCGATCGGCGAGACGCCCCCATCGACCGGCTCGCTGCCGAGCATTTCGTATTCGAAGAGACGCTCCCACTTCGCGGAGGCGGTGTCGCGGTACCAGACCGTCCGCTTCTCGAGGTTGTCGCCTTTGCGCTCGGGCTGGCTCACGGCAATGCGCGGCACACGGTCGTGGTCGAGCACCCAACGCTGCACGTCTCCGGGGGAGTCGCTGGTCAGCAGCTCGCGCCGGCCGGTGCGCGTATTGAACCGGTAGAGATCGACCGAGTCCTTGGAGCGCTCTCGCAGGCCTACCAGGTAATCGGGGCTGCCGTCGTAGTAGGGCGCGTAGAACAACATGTTGGTGAAGCCGCCGATGGCCGGATTGCGCACGCCGAGCTTGGTGTAGTCGCGCAGGTTCTCGCCGTTTGCGTCGACGCAATACGTTCCGCGGTAGTTGAACTCACCGCTCACATTCTGGCCATCCGCCGCGCGCAGGCACACGCGCTCGTCGTTCACCCAGAAGAACTCCACCGCGTCGACCGTCTCGAATCCGGTGACGATGTTGCGGCTTCGCTTGCCCCCGAGCTCGATGATGACCAGGTTGGTGCGGCCCTTGTAGGGCACGCCTGCCGCCAGCCGCTCGCCATTGGGCGACAGCTGCATCGCGGTGTACTGCGCGTGGCGCATGAAGTCTTCGACCTTGTAGTCGCCGGGCTTCTTCTGCGCGGCGCCGGAAAGCGGGAGGAAAAGCAGGGCAAGAGCCAGCAGGCCGCGGGGCAGCGTGGGAGTCATGGGTCGATCCGGGAAGGTGGAGGTTGCCGCCCTCGTGGGGCGGGGTAGCCGGAATTATACTGGCGCTCGGCCGCGCGGGCGGGGCGGCTTTCATGGGAGAAACGGATCAACGCGCTGCTGGCCGATGCCGTCCTGGTGGTCCACGCGCTGTTCGTGGTTTTCGTGGTCGGCGGGCTCGCGGCAACCTGGATCGGCCTTGCGTGCGGAGCGCGGTTTGCCCGCAATCCCTGGTTCCGCGGGGCCCACCTGGCGGCGATTTCCTTCGTGCTGGCCGAGACCCTCGCCGGCGTCGCCTGTCCCCTCACCGCGTGGGAAGACGCATTGCGGGGCCGCGCGCCCGGCGGCGACGGTTTTCTCCAGCGCTGGATCCATGCGTGGCTCTTCTGGAATGCGCCGGGCTGGATTTTCGCCGCGGGCTACGCCGCATTCGGCGCCCTGGTGGCACTCACCTGGTGGCGTTGGCCGCCCCGCCGGCGCCGGGACGGCTAGCGTTTCTCGTTGCCGAGCACCGTGTTCACGGCCGCCACCAGCTTGGCGATCCGGAAGGGCTTGGTCACGTAGCCGTCCGCGCCGAGCGCCAGGCCGCGCGCTACGTCGGAAGTCTCGGACTTGCCGGTCATCATCACCACCGGGATGCGCGAGAGGCGCTCGTTGGCGCGCATGCGCTCCAGGATCGAGAAGCCGTCGGCGTCGGGCAACGACACGTCGAGCAGCACCATGTCGGGCAGTGGCGGGCGGTTGAACTCGGCGTTGATCTCCATCTTGTTGCGCGCGAATTTGGTGAGGAACCCCGCGGTCGCCAGCACCTCGCCCACCAGCTTGGCCAGGTCACGGTCGTCGTCGACCACGAGGATGGTGTGGCGCGAGCCGTTGCGCGGCACGATGCGCCCGCCGGTCGCGTGGCGCGCGCGCGCGACGTAGAAGCCCTCCTTCGCCAGCTCCGGTCCGCCGGTGCTCGCTTCCTGGCGCGCGCTCGCGACCACCTCGGCCGTGGGCGGCGCCAGGGGCGTGGCCGGGGCCTTGGTGAAGTCGAGATCGTCGTTGCTCAAGGAGCCGCTCCCTGCTTTTTCTCGCCGATGCGGCTTTCCTGGCCGCGCACCAGCTTGCCGATGTTCGCGTGGTGCCGCACGATCAGCAGCGCGCTCATCGCCACCACCGCGAGGAACACCGGGCCGCCGCCTACCAGGTACCACACCGCGACGGGGGCGAACAGCGCGCCCACCAGCGCGCCGAGCGACGAGTACCGCGTGGCCACCACGACGGTGAACCACGCGATCGCCACCGCGAGTCCCACACGCCAGTCGTACGCGACCAGCACGCCCGCGGCCGTGGCGACTCCCTTGCCGCCCTTGAACCGCAGCCACACCGGGAACACATGGCCCATGAAGGCCGCGAATCCCACCAACGCCACCATCTCTTCGGAGACGCCGAGCGCGCGCGCCGCGAGCACGGCCGCCCACCCCTTGCCCGCATCTCCCAGCACCGTGAGCAGCGCCGCGACGCGGTTTCCCGAGCGCAGCACGTTGGTCGCGCCGATATTGCCCGAGCCGTAGGTGCGGGGATCCGGAAGCTTGAGGGCCCGGCTCACGAGGATCGCGAACGGGATCGATCCGGCGAGATAGCCCCCGAGCGCGCAGAGGAGTGCCGTCATGGGGCGTACTCTACAATACGGGGCCATGGACACGATATTCATCCGCGAATTCCGCGTCGACGCGTGGGTCGGAATCTACGAGTGGGAGAAGCAGCGCGCGCAGACGCTCGAGATGGAGATCGAGATCGCCATCCCCGGCAACGAGGTGGGCCGCACCGACAACATCCACGACACGGTGCACTACGGCGAGGTGGTCGAGCGCATCGCGCGCGAGCTCGCGGAGCGCAAGTTCAAGCTGCTGGAGGCACTCGCCGAGCACGTCTGCGCCATGATCACCGGCGACTTCAAGGCTCCGTGGGTGCGCATCTCGGTGGCGAAGCTCGGCCACATCCGCAACGTGCGCAAGGTGGGCGTCACGCTCGAGCGCCGGCGGGACGCCGCGGCGTGAGCCGCGCATGCTGAAATGGCTGCTGGTCATGGTCGTCGGCATCATCGTGATTTCGCTCATGACGCCGTGGCTCGCGCGCTTCGGCCTCGGGCGGCTCCCGGGTGACATCGTGGTGCGCTGGCGCGGGCGCCCCGTCTACCTGCCCATCACCACCACCCTGCTGCTGTCGCTCGCCCTCACCCTACTCGGGCGCCTGGTCTAGAGCATGGTCGCGCGCGCCGGCACGGGCGCCGCTTCATCGGCGGTGAAGATCTGGCGGTAGGCCGCGTAGGTGGACGCGATCAGCAACGGCCAGAACACCAGCAGCCCGAGGCCGAACGTGATCATCGCCCCGATCAACGGGACCAGCAGCACCACCCCGTAGACCAGCATCGGCATGAAGTTGCGGAAGCACGCCGAGAAGCTCGCCTTCATCGCTTCGATCGGCCCCATGCCGTGCATCACCACCAGCGGCGGGGCGAACCAGTACGTGGCCATGAGCGGGATCATCAGCGCCAGCGCGATCAGGATCGCCAGGAGAGCGGCGATGCCGTGCGACTTGATGGATTCCATCACGGAGGAGTAGCTGCCGAAGTCGATGCCCGGCAGGATGACGACCAGGACGAAGGCGAGCAGCACCAGGAGGATCACCACCGATCCCAGCGTTGCCAGCGCGCCGATCACGAGCAGGCTGCCGAAGCGCCGCGTGAATCCCGCGAACAGGTGCTCCAGCTCGAACTCTCCGCCGCGCTCGAGCGACCGGCACGCCACCACGAATCCCGCGGCGAACACGCTCTGCAGGAGCTGGAACAGCAGCGATCCCACCAGCGGCACGATGCTCATGGCCAGTGCGATCACGACCAGCAGCACCATCGAGATGACCCACATGAGCGGGGCGCGCGCGAAGAGCTTCCATCCCGCAAGGGCCCAATCCCATCCTGCCCCTGCCGCGAGGCTGCGGCCCGGCACTACCAGTGCGAGTCCTTCGTCCAGCGGCTGCGCACTCGTGACCGGCGTCTCGATGCTGCTCATGCAGCTCCTCCCCTTGGGTTCGGGCCGAGGCTACTCCCGAAGCGCCACGTCAACAAGCACGGGGGAGAGCACCCGCACCAGCTCGGCCGAATCCATGCCCAGCAGGTAGCCGCGCCGCCCGCCGTTGATGTAGATGCGCGGCAGCGCCAGCACCGAGCGCTCGAGGTAGACCGGCATGGTCTTGCGGGTGCCGAAGGGCGAGGTGCCGCCGATGAGATACCCCGAGTGGCGCTGGGCCACTTCGGGCTTGCACGGGAAGATGCGCTTCACGCCCGCGGTGCGCGCGAGCTCCTTCGTGGACACCTTGCGGTCACCGTGCATGAGCACGACGAGCGGATGCCCCGATTCGTTCTCCATCACCAGCGTCTTCACCACCTCGTGCTCCGGCACGCCGAGCGCGCTCGACGAGGCACTCGTGCCGCCATGCTCGACGTACTCGAAGAAGTGCTCGCTATAGGCGACCCCCTGCTGGTCGAGGAAAGTGGTGGCCGGGGTGGCGGTCGTCTTCATTGGGAGAGCGCGCGGACCAGCAGGCTTCCGCCGGTGAATACGAGCAGGCCGCCCACCGCGCGGCGCATCTGCGCCTGGGTGAGCCCCACGTGGATGCGGCTGCCGATCCGGACCCCGATCCAGGCGAACGGTGCGAGCACCACGCCCCCCGCCAGGATCGACAGGTGCAGCAACAACCCGCTGATCGCGTAGATGATCGCGCGGCTGAACGCCGACAGGGAGATGAGCGTCGAGAGCGTGGAGCGGATCTGGCTCTTGTCGTCGAGCCGCCCGTTGAGATACGTGGAGTAGATGGGACCGCCGGCGCCGAAGATGGTCGCCACCGCGCCGCCGATGATCCCCGCGGGCACGCACCACAGCGCCGAGATCTTGCGCGTGAGGGCCGGATTGAAGATGCCGTGCACGCCGATCACCGCCGCGAACGCCCCGAGCGCGATGCGCAGGTAGCGGTCCGGCACGCCCACGAGGACGGTGACGCCGAGCGCGAAGCCCACGAACATGAACGGAGCGAGCCGCTTCAGCTCTTCCTTGGAAATGTGCTCGCGGTTGCTGGTGCCGATGAACGCAGCCGACGCCAGGTCCAGCAGCGCCATCAAGGGAACCACGTATTGCACCGGCAGGAAATGCGCGAGGATCGGCACCGAGACCACGGTGGAGCCGAAGCCGCTCAACCCGAACACCGTATACGCGACCACCACCACGATCGGCGCCACCAGCAGAAGCCACGGCGACAGCTCGGAGAGCTCGATCGTCATCCGCGCGGGTGATGCTTGCGGTGCAGCGACTTCAGCCGCTCGCGCGCGACGTGGGTATAGATCTGCGTGGTGGAGATGTCGGCGTGCCCCAGCAGCAGCTGCACCACGCGCAGGTCCGCGCCGTGGTTGATGAGGTGCGTCGCGAACGCGTGGCGCAGCGTATGCGGGGAGATCTGGCGCGAGATACCCGCGCCACTCGCGTGCCGCTTGACGACGCCCCAGAACGCCTGCCGCGTCATCGGCCCGCCGCGCGCCGTCACGAAGAGCGCGTCACTCTTGCGCGCGCCGAGGAGCGCGGGCCGCGCCTCGCGCTGGTAGCGCTCGATCCACGCCACGGCTTCCTCGCCCAGCGGCGTGAGGCGCTCCTTGGCTCCCTTGCCGAGGATGCGCACCACGCCCATGTCGAGGCTCGCCTGCACCGTCTTCAATCCCACCAGCTCCGAGACGCGCAGGCCGCTCGCATACAGGGTCTCCAGCATTGCGCGATCGCGCAGGCCCTGCGCGGTGGCGACATCGGGTGCGGCGAGCAGGGACTCCACCTCGGCCTCCGACAGGGACTTCGGCAGCGAGCGCGGCAGCTTGGGGCTCTCCAGGTCCACGGCCGGATCGTCGGGCCTCAGGCCCTCGCGCAGCGCGAACTGGAAGAAACGCTTGAGCGACGACACGAGGCGGCTGGTGGTGCGCGGCTTCGACTTGCGCGTCTCCACCTGCCACGCGAGGTGGCGGTGCAGGTCGGCCGTGGCCGCTTCGAGGAGCGGCTTGCCATGAGCTTCGCGCAACCACGCGGCGAATTGCACCAGGTCGCGGCGGTAGCTTTCGAGCGTGTTGCGCGCGAGGCCGTCGGAGAGCCACAGGCCGTCGGCGAAACGGTCCAGCAGCCGGGCGTCCGCCTCAGATAGCGCCTTCATGCTCCAGCAGCCAGCGCTTCACCGACAGCTCGAAACCTTCCGCGCGCGCCCCCATGAAGCCGCCGATGCGGCTCCCCGCCGCGATCACGCGATGACAGGGAACCACGAGAGGCACCGGGTTGGCGCCGCACGCGCCGCCCACGGCTCGCGCCGAAGAGTGGATTTCCGTGGCGAGCTCTCCGTAAGTACGGGTGCGTCCCGGCGGAATGCGCTGCATCGCTTCCCACACCGCAAGCCGGTGGTGCGTGCCGGCGAGGCGCAGCGGCAGGTCGAAGTGGAATGCCGCATCGTCCAGGTACGACTGGATCTGCACGCACGCGAGGAACGCGATGGAGTCGCGCTTCGGCGCGCGCGCCGGCGTGTCCGGGGCAAGGAAGCGGATGCCGGTCACATGGGTCGCGTCGGTAGTAATCCCCAGTGTCGCGAACGGCGCGCGCAGGCACGCCTGGAATTCCTTACCCACGGGGATCCTCGCCCGCCAGCGCGCGAATGCGTGCCAGCAGATCCGCCGGGACGTCGAGGCCGTCGCTCTCGGCGCGGCGCGCATTGGCGGCGCGCCGCGAGCCGGGCAGCCGTACCTCAGCGTCCTCGCTCATCGCCGCGACCAGAGTCTCGACGCGCTCCAGGTAAGCGTCGTTGCCCGCGAGCGCGCCGGGATCGAGCGCGAGGAATGCCTGGCCAATGCGCGTGGGACGCCCCTCCTCCGTGAAGAAGCTGTCGGACTCGAAGCCGAACGCGGCGCCGCCGAGCGCGCACACCAGCAGCTCCACGGTGAGTGCCAGCATCGCGCCCTTCACCCCGCCCGCGGGCAGCATGCTGCCTTGCAGCGCCGCCTTCGCATCGGTGGTGGGCTGGCCGGCGGCATCCAGGGCCCAGCCTTGCGGAATCGGCTTGCCGTCGCGCGCCGCCACCATGATCTTGCCGCGCGCGACTGCCGAGAGCGACAGGTCGATGGAGAGCGGCTCCCCGTCGCGGCGCGGAAACACGGCGGCGATGGGATTGGTGCCGAACAGCGCACGCTTGCCGCCCCACGCCGGCATCGCGGCGGGCGAGTTGCCGAACGCGAGGCCCACCAGCCCGGCCGCGGCGACCGGCTCCAGGTGATACGCGGCGACGCCGAAATGGTTGCTGTTGGTGACGGCCACCCAGGCGACGCCGAATTCGCGCGCACGGCGTACCGCTTCACGTCCCGCCAGCCCGCATGCGTCGAACGCCAGCCCACCGCGCGCTTCGACCACGCACGCGGCGCGCGAATCGCGCGCGACGACAGGCACCGCGGCGCCGGTGGCACGGCCGTTGCGCAGGTGCCCGCAGTACTGCGGAATGCGCGATGCCCCGTGGGAGGCGATGCCTTCGCGGTCCGCCGCGGCGAGCGCGCGCGCGGTTGCCTGCGCCATCGAGACCGTCGCGCCGGCGCGCTCGAGCGCCGCCTGCATCAGTCTTTCCAGCTCTTCGGAGGTGATGCGTGAGTGGCTCATGCCGCGATCAATGTCTGCCCGGGACGGACCCGCGTGAACTGCACCGGCTTCCAGCCGACCTCGTAG
>DATLEL010000312.1:0-8375 GCA_035525255.1 Usitatibacter sp. | reverse complement strand
ACCGCGCCGCCGCGCGGCGTCCTCAGGCGGATCTCCTCCAGCTGCACGTCGCCGGCGGGGAGCAGCGCGCGCTCGATGGTCGCTTCCAGGACGATGGGAGGAATCGGCGCTTCGGGCAGCGCCGCCAGCCCGCGCAGCCCGGCCTTCACCGCCTGTGAATGGCAATCCACCAGCGCGCCGAAGAATTCCTGCTGGCGCGCTTCGGGATCCTGCGCGCGCACGAATCCCAGGTGCAGCTCGCGCAGCATCCGCGGCAGCATCGCCACCAGGCGCTTGCGGTCGTCCGGCGCGGGCTTGGGCTCGACGCTCCACAGCAAGTCGTCCATCGTCTTGCCGAGCGACTCCCATGCGGGGGTGCCTTCGCCCGCCTCGAGGTGCGCCTGCGCGAAAGCGCGCGCCCAGGTGTCGATGAGCATCGCGCGCACCGGCGCCGGAACCCACGCGTGCGCATTGAGGCGCCGCATGACCTCTTCGTCGGCCACGGCATGCGCGATCTCCTGGCGCTCGCGAGCCTCGATCATCGCGGCCGAGCGCGCTACCAGGTCTTCCTCGGCCTGCCGTCCCTCGGCGATGAACGCTTCCACGCGCTGCAACAGCGACTCGAACAGCGCCAGGTCGGTATCGAACTCGTCGAGCACCCGCGCCACGACCTCCTCGACCAGCGCCAGCGTGGCGCCGCCGCGCTCCCGGTTTCCGTCGAGGCCGATGGAGGCGTGCGCGAGCGCGTCGATGAGGCGGCGTGCGGGGTGCGCCTTCGAGGAGAAGAAGCCCTTGTCCAGCAGCGCGACCTTGAGCGTCGGGATCTGCAGGCGCCCGAGCTGCGCCTTGACCGAGTCGGGGATGTGGCGATCCTCGAACACGTAATCGAACAGCATGGCCACGATGTCGATGGTCGTCGCGTCGAGGGATTCGAGCTGTGCGGCGTGCGGACCGGTCTTGAGGTCGCGGAGCACGTTCACCAATGGCTCGACGCTGCCGATGCCGCCTTGGGACGGCGCAGGCGCCTCGCGGTGGATGCGCGTGAGCTCGGCGACCAGCGGCGCGGATTGCGCGGCGGTAGGCGCAGTCGGCGTGGAGGCCGCCGCGATACCTGGAGCCGTGGCATTGCCCGCCGGCCCCAGCAGTTGCGCGAGCGTCCCGAAGAGATCGATCGGCGGCGCAGCGGGGGTGGCGGGAGCCGATGAGCCGTCGCGCTTCGCCGGCGAGGAGTTGGAGCGCCGTGCGGCCGCCTTCACTTCCGGAAGGATGCTGCGCGCCACCAGGTGCGCATTCACGTCGCGGTAGAGGCCCTGCAACAATCCCTCGGCGTGGTGCTCGATCTGGTGGAGCAGCGCCATGCGCACGCGCACACCCGATTCCACCTGGTCGCACGCGTCCTTCAACGCGGCGCAGATGGTCGCCGGGCTGAGCGGATTCGCGTCCTCGTCCATGTCGGGGCGTTCCATGAGGAAGCCCATGCGCGCACGCAGCGCGAAGAGCTCGCCCTCGCAGGACGCCTTCAGCTTGCGCGACATCTCGCCCACGGCGAGCGTTTCCTCGAGGTCCTCGTGCGCCACGAGGCGCAGCTCCGACGAACCGGCCGCGTCGAGCGCCGATTCGCCGCGCACTTTCCGGTTGAAGCACTCGGCGAAGTGCTGGCGGAAGCTCGACTCCATGGCATAGCGCTTGGCGCGCGCCTGGGTGCGTGCATCGAGGAAGACCGTGCGGGCATCGCGGTCGGTCGCCTTGTCTGCCAGGGCGAGGAGCTCTCCCTCGACGACGTCCAGCATTCCCGACATGGCGCGCGTCATGCGATCGAGTGCCAGGTCGCGGCAACCGGTGAGGACGGTGGCGGATTCGTGGGGCGAGAGGCGCGTGCGTGCGCGGGGATGGTCGCCTAGGGGGACGACGTTGCCGCCTGGAGCCTGGCCCATGGAGCACGACCTTTCTGGCAATCCCGCCGTCATGGGGCTCGCGCCCTGTAGACCGGTGATTTTGCGTCGCCGCTTTTCAGCGGTTTTGCCGTTGCAGAAACGTAACCCCTTGCCCCGCACCATGCGCTACATCTGTAACCCCCACAATGCCGCCGGTCGGGGTGCCGGCACCGCATGTCGCGTCGAAGGTGAGCGCTTCCTCGCCGTTATAATCCGGCCATGACCACCCTCGTCTGCGGCTCCCTCGCGTTCGACACCATCATGGTGTTCCCGGACCAGTTCAAGAAGCACATCCTCCCCGACCAGATCCATATCCTCAATGTCGCCTTCATGGTGCCGGACATGCGCCGCGAGTACGGCGGCACCGGAGGCAACATCGGCTACAACCTCAAGTTGCTGGGCGAGGAGCCGCTGGTGATGGCGACCGTGGGGCACGATTTCGAGCCCTATGCGCGGCGCTTCGAAGCGCTCGGCCTGTCGATGCGGCATGTGCGCGTGATCGAGGACCAGTTCACCGCCCAGGCCTTCATCACCACCGACATCGACGACAACCAGATCACCGCGTTCCACCCGGGCGCGATGTCGGCATCGAACCGCAATCGCATCGCCGACGCGCCCGGTACCAAGCTCGCCATCGTGTCGCCCGACGGGCGCGACGGGATGATCGAGCACGCGCGCGACCTCGCGTCGGCCGGGATTCCGTATGTCTTCGATCCGGGCCAGGGCCTGCCGATGTTCTCGGGCGACGAGCTGATGCAGCTGATGGCGAAAGCGCGCGCGCTCACCGTGAACGATTACGAAGCGCGCATCGTCGAGCAGAAGACCGGCAAGCCCGTCGAAGCGCTCGCCCAGTCCATCGGCGCGGTGGTGGTCACGCGCGGCGGCGAAGGATCGACCATTCATACGCGCGAGGGCTCGATCCAGGTCCCCGCGGTCCCCCCCACCGCCGTGGTGGATCCGACCGGCTGTGGTGACGCCTATCGCGCGGGGCTGCTCTACGGCATGGCGCGGGGCTGGGAGTGGCGCAAGTGCGCACGCCTCGCCTCGGTGATGGGCTCGATCAAGATCGGCCACCGCGGCGGCCAGAACCACAAGCCGTCGCGCGGCGACATCTCCGCGAAGCTGCACGCGGTGTTCGGGGAAACCCTTTAAGCACGGCGCGGGCCGCGCGCTTCGCGCGCTGCGCTGGAGCCGCCTGCTGGGCCACGGCGTGGCCGCGGTGCTGATCCTCCGGCTGGTGTTCCCCCGCGTGAGCCACGAGCGCCGGCGCGCGCTGGTGGGATGGTGGTCGGGAAAGCTGGTGCGCATCATGGGGCTCGCGACGCGCGTGAGCGGTCCCCCGCCGGGCGCGACCGAGATCGGCGCGATGATCGCCGCGAACCATGTCTCGTGGCTCGACATCTTCGTCATCTCGAGCGTGCGCTCCACGCGCTTCATCGCCAAGAGCGAGATCCGCGACTGGCCCATGGCGGGCTGGATCGTGGAGCGCTCCGGCACCATCTTCATTCGCCGCGAGCGCCGCCGCGATACCGCGCGCATCAACGACCTGGTACGCGCCGCCCTGCACGACGGCGATTGCGTCGGGCTTTTCCCGGAAGGCACCACGAGCGAAGGTGACACTTTGCTCAAGTTCCACTCGTCGCTCTTCGAGCCCGCGGTGGTGAATCGCGCCCAGGTCCACCCGTGCGCGATCCGTTACGAGAACGCCGACGGCAGCCCCTGCCGCCACATGGCTTTCGTGGGCGAGCTCTCGTTCATGCAATCCCTGGGACTCGTGATCCGCCAGCGCGGCGTGGTGGCGCGGATCTCGTTCGGGGCGCCGATCGACACCGTGGGGCAGGGCCGGCGCGAGGTGGCGCAGGCCGCGCAGGACCGCGTGGCTAGTCTTCTCGGCCTTCCGTCGCCGGGCACGGCACCGAGAACAGCGCGCGATCCTCCAGCCTGACCGCGCTGAGCGCGCGGCCCCAGACGCAGCCACTGTCGAGGGCGAGGAGGTCGTCACGCAGCTTGAGGCCCAGGGCCGACCAATGGCCGCAGACGATGGCGTGGCCACGGCTCGCGCGGCGCGGAAAGTCGAACCACGGGATCCAGTCGTCGCTCGCGTCGCCCGGCTCGCCCTTGAAGGCGAGCACCATGGCGCCCTCGCCGTCGCATACGCGCAGCCGCGTCATCGCATTGATCACCACCCGCAGGCGCTCGGTGCCGGCGAGCGCGTCGTTCCACGCGCGCGGCTCGTCCCCGTACATTCGCGAGAGCAATGAGCGGTAATCGGGGCCGCGCAGCTCGGCCTCCACCTCGGCCGCGAGCTCGCGCGCGCGCGCGATGCTCCACTGCGGCAGGAGGCCGGCGTGCACCAGCGCCCACGGACCCTCCACGTGCATCAGCGGACGGCCGCGAAGCCATGCGACCAGCTCGTCACGGTCGGGTGCGGCGAGCACATCCTCCAGCGTGTCGCGCTTCTTGCGCTTCTCGATGCCCTCGGCCACGCACACCAGGTGCAGGTCATGGTTGCCGAGAACCGTGACGGCCGCGTCGCCCAGCCCTTTCACGAAGCGCAGGCAGGCAAGCGAATCGGGGCCGCGGTTCACCAGGTCGCCGACGAACCACAACCGGTCGCGGCGCGCGTCGAACCCGATCTCGCGAACCAGCGCCTGGAGCGGGGCGAAGCAGCCCTGCAGGTCGCCGATCGCGTAGGTGGCCAGGTTACTTGGCCGCGGCGACCATGTAGTCGACTGCGGCCTTCACGGCCTCGTCGGGGAGCTGGGCCTGGCCGCCCTTGGGCGGCATCGCACCCTTGCCCTTCAGCGCCGAGGCGTGAAGGGTGGCCTTGCCTTGCGCAACGCGCGGCGCCCACGCGGCCTTGTCGCCGAACTTCGGCGCCCCCGCGACCCCGGCGCCATGGCACGCCACGCACGCACTGTCGTAAGTGGACTTGCCCGAGCTGCCGGCGTCGGCTGTCTTGCCGGGCGCGGCCGGCGGGATCGCGGCGGCGGGCATCGCCGCGGCCGGCGCGGCTGCAGCGCCAGCAGCGGGCGCGGACGGCGCGTTGGCATCGACCGAGACCTTCGCCACGGGTGCGAGGCGGTCCGCCACGGCCTTCTCGCTCATCACCGCCTCGCCCTTCATCTCACGCGAGCCATACGAAGAGACCGCGAGCTTGACCACCAGGATGATGGCGATGATCAGCGCGACCGCGCCGATCACGACACCGATCGCGAGCTTCACGGGATGCGTGTCGATGTTGTCTTCGATGGGATCGTGGTGATGTTGGGACATGGCTTCCTCGGGATTTTGCGGCGCGCGGAGGGCGGGGCGAACGGCGAATTATATTAGAATCCACCCTCAAGGCGCCCGTAGCTCAGCTGGATTAGAGCACTGCCCTCCGAAGGCAGGGGTCGCACGTTCGAATCGTGTCGGGCGCGCCAGCTTCCTTCCGCGGCCGAGACTCCTCGGCCCCTAGCCGCTGCCGGTCGCCCGCGTGGGCGGCACCGCCGAAAGCTTCGGCCGCACCTGCGACTGGTACTCGGGCACCCAGCGCTTCAGGTCGCGCCGCACTTCCGAGTCGTTCGGGAGGCGATCGCTGCGCAGCCAGTCGAGCAATCCGTCGAGCCAGCCCGGGTCCACCTCGCGTGCCTTGGCGATGCGCAGCTTCGGGTGCGGCGTGGGGCGCGTGTGCTCGTCATCCGCGAGCAGCTCCTCGAAGAGCTTCTCGCCCGGCCGGAGCCCGGTGTAGATGATGCGGATCTCGCTCTCGGAAAGCTCCGAGAGGCGGATCATGTCGCGCGCCAGGTCGACGATCTTGATCGGCTCGCCCATGTCCATCACGAACACCTCGCCGCCCAGTCCCATGCTGGCCGCCTGCAGCACGAGCTGCGCCGCCTCGGGGATCGACATGAAGTAACGCACCATCTCCGGGTGCGTCACCGTCACCGGGCCGCCACGATCGATCTGCTCCTGGAATTTCGGGATCACGCTGCCGGCGCTGCCCAGCACGTTGCCGAAGCGCACCATCTCGAAGCGCGTGTTGCTGCTCGCCTGCAGCGCCTGGCACACCATCTCGGCCAGCCGCTTGGTGGCGCCCATCACGTTGGTGGGATTGACGGCCTTGTCGGTGGAGACGAACACGAAGCGCTTCACGCCGTAGTCGATGGCGGCGCGCGCGACGACATACGTTCCGAGCACGTTGTTCTGCACCGCTTCCCAGGCGTTGGCCTCTTCCATCAACGGCACGTGCTTGTAGGCGGCCGCATGGAAGACGAGCCCCGGCGAGTACTGGTGCATCGCCTGGTTCATGCGCCGCGTGTTCTTGATGTCGCCCACCACGCTCGCCACCGGCAGGTCGGGGAAGGCCTCGCGCAGCTGCTCGTCGACCTTGTACATCGCGTACTCGTTCATCTCGTAGAGCACCAGCATCGCGGGCTCGTACGCGGCGATCTGGCGGCAGAGCTCCGAGCCGATGGAGCCGCCGGCGCCGGTCACCATCACCACCTGGCGCGTGAGGAGGTCGTGCAGGCGCGCGTCGTCGAGGGTCACCGCCTCGCGCTTCATCAGGTCCTCGACGGCGACCTTGCGCACGCGCGCCGGCGGGCCGAGCTTGCCCTGCTGCACCACGTTGTTCAGCGTCGGCACGGTCATCACCGTCACCTTCGCGCGCTTGCAGATCTCGACCACGCGGCGACGCACCTTGTAGCTCACCGAGGGCATCGCGATGATCGCGTGGCGCAGCTTCATGCGCTGCGCGAGGCGCGGCAGGTCCTCGAGGGGCCCGATCACGCGCACGCCATGCAGCAGGCGGCCCCGTTTCTTCTCGTCGTCGTCGAGCATGCCGACCAGGCGCCACTCGTGGCTGCGCGACAGCTCCTTCACCAGGCCCACCGCCGCATCGCCCGCGCCCATGATCGCGACCGGCGTGCCCTGCTCGCCGCCGCGGCCATAGAGTGCCCATTCCTTGAACGAGCGGTACGCCATGCGGGCGAGCGACATGAGCGTCACCAGCAACAACGGATATAGCAGGTACTCGCGGTAGCCCAGCGGCTGGTCGAGCCCGACCAGGTGCAGCGCGCTCGCCGCCACCACCGTGCCCGTAAGCACCGAGGACACGACGCGCTGGATGTCCGGCAGGCTGGTGTAGCGCCACACGCCCTGGTAGACGCCGAAGATCACGTTCACGGCGATCTGCAGCGGGATCGCGATGGTGAATATCGCCAGGATGGCGCTCACCTCGCTGTCGCTCACGCCATTGCCGTCCAGCAGCAGCGCCGCGGCGAAGAACGCGAGCGCGATGGCGACGGTGTCGTAGAGCGCGGCGGCGAGCGGGCGCAGGTCGAGGTGGATGGATTTCATGTGCTGCTCCTCTTTTTCTTATTGCCTGGCCGCACCGCCGGGGCCGCCGCGTTAGCTCCCTGCGGCGGGAACGCGATAGTGCCGCATGATCAACGCGATGACCACCACGTAGAACGCGAGCGAGACAAAAATTATAGCGCAACGCACCGTGTCGTCCTGACGCAGGGCCACGAGCCCGCTTGCGGCGGCGGCCAGCATCAGCGCGTAGGCCCAGAGCGCCAGGCGTCGGCGGGACAGGCCGGCAAGCGCCACGCGCTGGTAGAGGTGCTCGCGATGCGCGCGCCAGATCGGCTCGCCGCGCAGCAAGCGCCGCGTCACCGTGAACGTGGCATCGACGATGAAGGGGCCGAACACGAGCAGCGGAAACCACCACGGCCACGCCCCCGCATGCGCGCCCGCGAGACCGAGCGCCCCGGCGAGGAAGCCCAGCGGGATCGAGCCCGCGTCACCGAGGAAGATGCGCGCGGGGGGAAAGTTGTGCCACAGGAAGCCGAAGCACGCCGAGGCGATGGCCGCGGCCGTCCATGCAAGCGCGACTTCACGTGCGGCGAGCGCCGCCAGCGCGAGGGCGCCGAAGCCGATCACCGCCATCCCACCGGCGAGACCGTCGGCGCCGTCCATGAAGTTGAAGAGGTTGGTCATCCACGAGATGGCGAGCACCGCGGCTACCAGCCAGAGCAGCGGCCAGTGCGCCCCTGCGTGGCCGGGCGCCGCCGCGACCAGCACGGCCATCACGGCAGCCGCAGCGTGCGCGGGAAGACGCACCTGGATGGGAAGGCTGCGCACATCGTCGAGCGCCGAAACGACCGCCAGCGCAACGGCGACAACGAGCAACTGCGCGATCGGCGCGGACGCATGCAGCCATGCGATCGGCAGCGCGCCTGCCAGCACGCCCAGCCCGCCCACTCTCGGAGTCGGATGCGCGTGGAGCGAGCGCTCGTTGGGATGATCGGCGAGGCGTTGTGCGAGGCGCGAACGGCGCAGAAACGCGATCACGAGCCATGCGATAGCCGCCGGCACTACGAGCAGCATCCACGAAACCTCGGTCATGGGGCCGCGTTCTCCCGATAGCCCTCGACCATATCCGCCACCGCCTGCTCGAGGGGAATCTGCGCGTAC
>DATLEL010000280.1:0-2945 GCA_035525255.1 Usitatibacter sp. | reverse complement strand
CTACGTGACTACGGTTACCGGTACGACGGCCGACGGAAGGCCCATTTCCCACCGGATGGTTTTCGACAAGCAATGAAGAAAGCCCCGCGACTGCGGGGCTTTTTCTTTCAGTTCCGCGTCATGTTCTGGATGCGGCGATCGACGCGGTCCCAGGCGGCGCGCGACGCGGGGCGCACTTCTTCCCACGACATGTCGTTGCCCCGGAAGCGCGAGTAGTCGGCGGCGAGATCCTCCTCGACGTCGTCGAACGTGCGGCCGTCGTACTTGGCGCGGCCCTCGTAGCCGGCGCGATACGCTGGCGCATACGACTCGTAGTCGCGCTCCTTGCTGTAGTAAGGCTGGCTCGCGTGGCTTTCCTTCCAGTACGCGTCCTCGACGGTCGGGTCGACCATCTCGGCCACGCCCTTGCCCGCGAGTCCACCGGCGATGGCGCCCACCGCGGCGCCGACCAGCGTGCCGACGGGGCCCGCGACGCTGCCGATGGCGGCGCCGCTCGCACCGCCCGCGGCTGCGCCGACACCGGTGCCCACCGGGTGCGCACCCGGAGCGCCGCTGATGGGATCGCGGTTCGCGTCGCCGTCGTTGCGTGGGGTATCTCTCATGGGGATCTCCTCGTGTCTTGATGGAAAACAAAAGCGCTCGCAAGGCGCATGCCATGCGCTGACCCCGCCATAGCGCGGGTGAACGCAGCGCAGCCCTCTCCGGATGCGTAAGATTGTCGCCATGCGATTGCTCGTTGCCGAAGACGATCCGATCCTCGCCGACGCCCTCGCCCACGCGCTGCGCGCGGGCGGCCATGCCGTGGACGGCGTGGCCGACGGCGCCGCTGCCGACGCGGCCCTCGCCTCATCCTCCTTCGACGTGGTCGTGCTCGACATCGGCATGCCGCGCATGGATGGGCTCGAAGTGCTGCGGCGGCTGCGCGCGCGCCGCTCACGCGTGCCGGTCCTGATCCTCACCGCGCACGACAGCACCGAGGAGCGGGTGCGCGGCCTCGACCTCGGCGCCGACGATTACCTCGCGAAGCCGTTCCAGCTGGCGGAGCTGGAAGCGCGCATCCGAGCGCTCGCGCGCCGCGCCGGCCATGGGGGCCAGGCGGTGGTGGTGCACGGCCCGCTCACGTTCGACACCGTGGGCCGCGTCGCGCGCCTCGGCGACGCAATCCTCGAGCTGTCCGCGCGCGAGCTGGGGCTGCTGGAGATCCTGCTGGCCCGCGAAGGGCGTCTCGTCAGCAAGGAGCAGATCGTCGACCACCTGTGCCGGTGGGACGAGGAGGTGAGCGACAACGCGGTGGAGGTCTACATGCACCGCCTGCGCAAGAAGCTCGAGCCCGGGGGCGTGCGCATCTCGACGCTGCGTGGCCTGGGCTACTGCCTCGCGGCGCCGCCCAAGGGCGCGCAACCGTAACCGGCATGGCACGCATCGGCCGCATGCGCCGCGGCGGCCTGTTCGCCCGCATCCTCGACTGGATGCTGATCCCGCTGGTGGTGATCTGGCCGGCCACGGTGGTAGTGACCTACCTCGCCGCGTCCGCCATCGCCGACGCCACCTTCGACCGCGAGCTGCGCGACATGACATTCGCGGTGGCCGAGGAATTCCGCTCCAACCTGCGCGACGCGCGCGGCGAGCGGCTGCTGCCGGTGCTGAATGCGCTACGCAACGACCCCGTCGACCGCATGCTGGTGCAGGTCGCGGGCCCGGGCGGCGAGGTGGCCGCGGGCGATGCCAACCTTCCCTTGCCGAGCGAGCCCGACGTGGGCGACCCCGGCGTGGTGCGCATTCGCGAGGCCATCGTTGCGCGCGAGCCCACGCGCATCGGCTACGTGATCCTCCCCGCATCCGCCGGCGCCGAGGCGTTCTGGGTGCAGGTGGCCGAGCCGGTGGAGCGCCGCCGCACGCTCGTGGGCAACGTGACCGCGCTGGTCATGGCCATGGTCACCCTGCTGGTGCCGTTGATGGTGGCGCTGGTGTGGTTCGGCCTGTGGCGCGGCTTGAGGCCGCTGCGGGAGCTGCAGCAACGCATCGAGGCCCGCGCGACCGAGGACCTCTCCCCCATCCCGCCGGAGGACGCGCCGCTCGAGCTCTCGCCGCTGCTCGCGAGCCTCAACAGCCAGCTGGACCGGGTGCGCCACCATATCGACGCGCAGCGCCGCTTCGTGGCCGACGCGGCGCACCAGCTGCGCACTCCGCTCGCGGGCCTGAAGGCGCAGGCTGATGCGGCGCTGCGTGGCGGCACGCTCGATGAAGCGCGCGCGCGCCTGGTGCAGATCGAGCAGAGCGCCGATCGCCTGAGCCGCCTGGTGACCCAGCTGCTGGCGCTCGCGCGGGCGGACAACGCGCTCACGCAGGCACCGCCTGGCGAGACCGTGAACCTCGACCTGCTGCTGCGCGAGGTGTGCGAAGCGGCGGCCGAGCACGCGTTGGCGAAGCCGGTGGAGCTGGGCTTCGATGCCTCTCGAGCGGCCGCCACGGTAATGGGATCGCCGCTGCTGCTGCGGGAGCTCTTCGCCAACCTCCTCGACAACGCGATCCGGTACACGCCGCCCGGGGGTGAGGTTTCGGTTCGCGTGCGATCGGGCCCGCCGCATCGCGTCGAAATCGACGACAGCGGCGCCGGCATCCCGGAGGACGAGCGCGAGCTGGTCTTCGAGCGCTTCCATCGCGTCCTCGGCACCGCGGCGAGCGGCAGCGGGCTGGGGCTTTCCATCGTGCGCACCATCGCCGGCATCCACGGCGCAGAGGTGGCTCTCGACGGGGCGCGTGCCGAGGGAGGCACCCGCTTCACGGTGACTTTCCCGGAGGCCGGCGCTGCCGGCGTAAGCAAGCCGTAAGGATTCGCAGCGACAGTGGGGTGCGGCGGCGCTTCGTGGTGCCCGCCGTTAGCTCCTCCCCGGCCGGATGGGTTCCCGCCGGGTTGAGGCCCGCCCCCTGGGGCGGGCCTTTTT
>DATLEL010000260.1:0-6151 GCA_035525255.1 Usitatibacter sp. | reverse complement strand
CCGCGAACGCGAGGATCAGCAGGATGTACGGGATCGAGGTGAAGATGTTGTAGAACCACTCGAGGAAGTCGTTGACCCATCCGCCCCAGTAGCCGGCCGCGGCGCCGAGCGTGGTGCCGATCAGGGTGGCGAGGATGGCCGCGGTGAGGCCGACGAAGATCGACACCTCCGAGCCCTTGATCACCTTCTGCAGCACGTCGCGGCCCCATTTGTCGCCGCCGAACGGCAGCGATTCGGCGCGGCTGACCTCGGTCATCTTGATCTTCGCGGCGCGTTCCTCCCACTCCTTGTAGCGGGGCGCGAGCGGGTCGATGTCGGACAGGTCCACGGGCGCCACCTTCGCGGTCTGCTGCTTCTGCGCCATCGCCTGCGCCTCGAAATTCTCGGCCCCGGCCATGAACGACGGGTTGGCGTACGAGACGCCCTTCTCCTTGGCCCAATCTTTCGCGACGAGGCCGGCATACGACGCCGCCATCATGGCGATGAAGAAGATCACCACGGCGAGCGACACCATGCCGATGCCGTCCTGGCGCAGGCGCCGCCAGGCGAGGGTCCAGAGGCCCGGGGACTCCTGCGCGGGCGGGGGAACGGGGTTGTCGAGGACTGCGCTCATGTTTCGTTCCCTTTACTTGAAGGACACGCGCGGGTCGACGAACTTGTACATCACGTCGACGGCGAGGTTGATCAGCATGGTGAGCACCGCGAGGTACACCGTCACGGCCTTGATGACCGGGAAGTCGCTGCGGTTCACCGCGGTGATGATCTCGCGGCCGAGGCCGGGGATCGAGAAGAACACTTCCAGCAGGAAAGAGCCGACGAAGACCCCCGGCAGCGAGATGCCGATGTTGGTGAGGATCGGGATCATCGCGTTCCTCAGCACGTGCTTCATCATCACGCGCTTCTCGGGCACGCCCTTGGCGCGCGCGGTGCGCACGTAGTCCTGGTTGATCTCGTCGAGGAAGAACGAGCGGTAGAGGCGCAGCTGGGGGGCCAGGCCCACCGCCACCGCGAGCATGATCGGCAGCGGCGCGTAGGTGACCAGGTTCTTCCAGAAGCTCTCGCTCCAGCCCTGCACCGGGAACCAGCCGAGGATGAAGCCGAACAGCCACTGGAAGACAATGATGTAGACCAGGAAGCTGATCGACATCGCGACCGTGCAGATGATCATGATCATGCGGTCGGTGAGCGTGCCGCGCACGTACGCGACCATGATCGCGAAGGTAACCGCGAGCGTGGTCTCGATCAACAGCACCGGCACCATGATGGTGAGCGTCGGGCCCACTCGCGTGAGCAGGATACGCGACACCTCCTCGTTGGTGGACCAGCTGCGGCCGAAGTCGAAGGTGAAGACCTGCTTCACGAACACCCACAGCTGGTACCAGTACGGCTGGTCGACGCCCAGCTGCTTGCGGATGTTCTCGATCTGCTCGGGGTTGGAGATCTTGCCCGCGAGCACCTGCGCGGGGTCGCCCCCCACCCAATTGAAGAGGAAGAAGATCAGCAGGATCACCCCGGCGATGGTGGGGATCATCTGCCAGAGTCGGCGGATCACGTAGGCGGTCACGGCGTGCTTCTCCTCTCCTCTTGGGAGGTCATTTCATGGCCGCCTGTTGGGCTGCCACGTCGATGTCCAGGTACTTGAAGTTGGTATACAGGATCGGGTGCTTCTTGTATCCCTTCACCCACGGGTACTGCAGGTGGTTGAAGACGCGATGCACGCCGAGGCGCCACGGAGCGTACGCGAGCAGCAGGCGGTTCATCTCGCGGTAGAGGCGGTTCCTCTCCTCGCCGTCGGGCACCGCGAGGGATTTCTCGTAGAGCTGGTCGTATTCCTTCAGCCTGAATTCCGACTCGTTCGACTGCCCCTTGTTGGGCCCGTAGAGCAGCTGCAGGAAGTTCTGCGCGTCGGGATAGTCCGCGATCCATGCCGATTGCGCGGTCACGTAGTTGGCGACCTTCTTGTCCTTCAGCAGGTCGGCGAACTGCACCGCCGTCGCGTCGGTGCGGATGCCGATCTCCGCCATGGATTTCACCCACAACTCCGCCAGCTGGCGCTTCTCCTGGCTGCCGGCGTCGAACTTGTGGTTCACCGTGAGCGAGCTGCCGTCGGGCTGCTCGCGCCAGCCGTCGCCGTCGCGATCGACGTAGCCGAACATATCCAGCAGCGCTTTCGCCTTGGGCACGTCGTGGTCCTGGGCCTCGCTGCGGAACGCGGGGTCGTACCCCACCACGCCCGGCGGCACCGGCGTCTGCGCGGGCACCGCCTGGCCCTTGCGCACCACGTCGATCTCGCCCTGGCGATCGTAGGCGAGCACCATGGCGCGCCGCAGCGCGATGCGCTCCGGGGAATAGCCGCCGACGGGATTCGGCCGCTTCTCCGCCGTGTCGGTCATGTTGAAGACGAAATAGGTGAGCTCGGGCTGCAGCTCCGGGTAGTTGCGCACGCCGGCTTTCGCGAGGGCCGGGGCGAGCTTGCCGTTGGGGAGCACCTGGTGGATGAACGCAAACGGCGTCTCATCCATGATGTCGTGCTCCTTGTTGAGGAACGCGAGAAAGCGCGGCTGTTCGTCCTCGATGGGATAGACCTCGATGCGGTCGATGAGCGGCAGGCGCTTGCCGGCGAGGGACTCGATGGCGCGGCGGTCCCATTCGTCCGCGGGGTCGGCGTAGCGCACGTCGAGCTCGTAGCCGCGGTGCGCGGGGTTGCGCTCGAGCACGATCTTCGAGCGGCGCACCCACTCCTTCAGCATGTAGGGACCGGTGCCGACCGGGTGGCCCATGGTGTCCGCGCCATACGCCTCGATCACCTCGCGCGCGACCGGGACCATGTTGGACATGGCGAGCACGTAGAGGAAATTGAAGTCGGGCTCCTTCAGCTTGAGGGAGAGCGTGTACTTGTCGCGCACCTCGATGCCCGCCACGCGCGCTTCGTAGTCGAACTTCCCCTCTTTCTTGGCGCGCGCCGCGAGCTCGTCCAGGCCGACGATCTTGTTTTCCAGCAGCCACTCGTAAGGACTGCGGTTGGCCGGGTCGCGGAAGCGCTTGAAGGCGTAGTCGAAGTCGCGCGCGGTGAGCTCGCGCTTGCGTCCCTTGAACGCGGGATCGTCGGCGAACAGGATGCCGGGACGGATGCGGAAGGTGTAGCGCGTGCCGCCCTCCTCCGCCGTGGGAATCGATTCGGCCACCAGCGGCACCAGCTTCACCGGGCGCGCGAGGTAATCGTAGGTGAGCAGCGGCTCGAAGATGTTCTCGAGGATGCCGGTGGAATAGCGGTCGTCCACGCGCTGCGGGTCGAAGCCCGTCTCCGCCGTCCTGAATGCCATGCGCAGCACTTTCTTCTGCGCTTCGGCAGGTGAGCCGGCGAAGAGGAAGGCGGCAGCGAGGAAGGTGGCGAGGCGGCGGGAAATCAAGGCGGCTGGAATCGACAAAATCGTGGAATTATAACGGTTTGCGGCGTCTTTCCGGGGGTGCCGGGAGGGGTGCCGTCAGTGGGTTTCGCGGGCACGGCGCTCGAGGTCGATGTCCACGAACCGGTAGCCCTCGTGGAGGATCGGGTGCTTGCGCCAGCCCAGCAGCCAGGGCTGCAGCATGTGGTTGTACTTGCGGTGGTTGTGCAGCTTCATGGGCGCATAGGCCGCCACCAGCCGCGCCATGCGCTGGTACAGGGCGGTGCGCTCCGCGCCCGGCGGCAGCAGCGCCGCCTGGTCGTATAACGCGTCGAACGCGGGGAGCTGGAAGCAGCCGTCGTTGGACGAGCCGCAGTTGGGGCCGTAGAGCAGCTGGTAGAAGTTCTCGCCGTCCGGGTAATCGGCGCCCCACGCGAGCTGCCAGCTGAGCAGCAGCCCCTGCTTGGACTTCTTGCGCAGGTCGGGCCACTTCGCGACCTCGGCGTCCATGCGCACGCCGATGGCGTCGAGCCCCTTCTTCCAGATCTGCGTGAACATCTTCGAGAGCTGGTCGGGCTCGGTCGCGGTGCGGAACACGAGCGGGCCACCGTCGGGCAAATCCCGCCAGCCGTCGCCGTCGCGATCGACATAGCCGAACATGTCGAGCAGCGCCTTGGCGCGCGCGATGTCGAACGTGTTGCCGAGGTTATAGGCCGGGTCGTAGCCCAGCACGCCCGGCGGCACCAGCGACTGCGCCTCGATGGCGGTGCCGTTGCGCACCAGGTTCACGTCCTCGTCGTTGCTGTACGCGAGGGACAGCGCGCGGCGCAGCGCGACCTTCTCCGGCGCGTAGCCTCCCCACACCGGATCCTTCATGTTGAGGTAGGTGTAGACCGTCACCAGCTCGATGTCGGGGATATGGCGGATGCCGCGCCGCGCGAGCTCGGGCGAAAGGCGACCGCCGGGGAGCGCCATGTTGAGGAATTCGTAAGGGAGGTTGATCCAGTCGAGCTCGTCGTTGAGGAATGCGAGCCAGCGCGGCTGCGACTCCTCGATGATCGAGATCTCGACGCGGTCCACCATCGGCAGGCGCTTGCCGCGGGCTTCGCGGTAGAGCTGCTGCGACACCGGGTCGTCGGCGGGCGGCTCGGCTTCGTAATATTCCTCGCGGAAATTGGGGTTGCGCTCGAGCACGATCTTCGAGGAGCGCTTCCACTGTGCCAGCCGGAAAGCGCCGGTGCCCACGGGATGCGCGCCGATATCGGCGCCATAGCGCTCCACCACTTCGCGCGCCTGCGCTCCCAGGCCGCAAACGGCGAGGATGTAGAGGAAGTTGAAGTCGGGCTTGGCGAGCCGGATGCGCAGCGTGTAGCGGTCCAGCACCTCGATGCCGGCGATCCGCGCGTTGTAGTCGAAGCGGCCCTCCTTCTTCGCGCGCGCCACGGCCTCCTCGATCCCCGCGATACGCCCCTCGATCAGCCACAGGTTGGGCGACTTCACCGCCGGATCGATGACGCGCTTGATGGCGTATTCGTAGTCGGCGGCGACCAGCTCGCGCTTGACGCCCTTGAACGCGGGGTCGTCGTCGAAGTAGATACCCGGACGCACGCGCAGCGTGTAGGCGCGGCCCTCCTCGCTCACCTCGGGCATCGCGACCAGGGTTTGCGGCTTGAGCTTCGCGGGGCGCGCGAGGAAATCGTAGGTGAGCGGCGACTCGAAGATCTCCTCGATCACGTTGTTCGAGTAGAGGTCGTTCACCACCGCCGGATCAAAGTGGGTCTCCGCGATGAGGTACGGCACTCGCAGCACCTTGAGCGGCGCCGCCGCGAGCGCTGCGCAGGGCGCGAGCGCCAGCAGCAGTGCTGCGAGGGCGCCTCGCACGGTCATCGCGCGGCCGCCGCGGCGCGCGCGTCGACGTCGACGTACTTCCACCAGCCGCGCATCACGGGATGGCGCTTGTAGCCGATGACCCACGGGTGGACCAGGTCGTTGTAGTACCGGTGCACGCCCAGGCGCCACGGCATGTAGACCAGGAACAGGCGATTCATCTCGCGATAGATCGCGTTCCGCTCCGGGCCATCCGGCAGGCGCTTCGCCTGCTCGTAGAGGCGGTCGAACTCGGGGAGCTTGAAGCGCGAGTGGTTCGCCTGGCCCCCGTTGGGGCCATAGAGCATCACGAAGAACGCATCGGCGTCGGGCACCGCGGCGCTCCATCCGAGCCCCCACATCTGCAGCTTCTGCGCGTGGGAGGCCTTGAGCAGGTCGGGCCACTTCTCGCGCCGGAACACCATGTTGATGCCGATGCCGTCCATGTTCTTCTTCCACAGCTCCACCAACGGCTGCTGCTGGCCGTCCGGCGCGGCCGCGTATTCCACGGTGAAGGACTTGCACTCGTCGGCTTCGCTCGCGCGCGGCAGGTCGCGCCAGCCGTCGCCGTTGCAATCGACGTAGCCGAACATGTCGAGCAGCGCTTTTGCCTTGGTGGGGCTGTGCTCGATGGCGTTCGAATGGAACTCGGGATCGTAGCCGGCGGCGCCCGGCCCGATAGGACTCTGAGCGGGAATGCCCTGGTTCTTGCGCGCGATGCGGATTTCCTCGCGCACGTCGTTGCCCAACGCGATCGCGCGGCGCAGCGCGATCTTGTCCGGCGTGTAGCCGCCGATGACCGGGTGGTTCATGGCGAAGTACGAATAGGTGAGCTCCATGCCCGGGATGCGCTCGAGGCGGATGCCGCGGCGCGCGAGGTTCGCGGCGAGCACGCCGTT
>DATLEL010000239.1:0-2705 GCA_035525255.1 Usitatibacter sp. | reverse complement strand
CCGCTGCCGCATGCGTTCAGCGTGCGGGTGCGGCCCGAGGCCGTGGAGCGCATCGCGGAGCTGCGCAACGAGCTCGCACGCATTCCAAAGGTGGACCAGGTCACCGCGGATTTCGAATGGTCGCAGCGCCTCGGCCGATGGGTTCGATTCGGCGACCGGCTGCTCCTGGCCCTCGGCGTCCTGCTGGCGGCCGCGGTGGCCTTCATCGTCGGGCACCTGATCCGGCTCCAGGTATTGACGCGCCGGGCCGAGATCGAGGTGAGCCAGTTGATCGGCGCCACCGCCGCCGACGTCCGGCGGCCCCTCCTTTATCACGGGGCCCTGCAGGGGCTGGCGTCGGGATTGGTCGCCGTGGGCATAGCAGCCTTGCTCACGGTGTGGACAAGGTACGAATTGTCAGCGCTCGCTCCGGAATATGCCACTGAACTAAAAGTGGTTTTTCTCGGTCCCAACAATATCCTTGCCGTCATATTGGTGGCCGCCGCCTTGGGCCTTGCCGGTGCCTGGGTGGCCGTTTCGCGGGAATTGCGCCGGTTTTCCGCGGGTTGAGCGGAACTCCTTACCGGTTTAGCACTCCAAATGGCAGAGTGCTAAAATGCCTGCAAAGGAGCCCTGAAGACATGTCCACCCTCGCCCTCCAGTCCCTGCCCCCGATCTCGAGCATCGAGTCGTACATCAGCGCGGTGAACGCCGTGCCGATGCTCACGCCCGAGCGCGAAGTGGAGCTTGGCCGCCGGTTGAAGGAAGGCAATGACCTCACCGCGGCCGGGACCATGGTGATGTCCCACCTTCGCCTGGTGGTGTCCGTCGCGCGCAATTACATGGGGTATGGGCTACCCCATGCCGACCTGATCCAGGAAGGCAACGTCGGCCTCATGAAGGCGGTGAAGCGCTTCGATCCAGAGCGCGGCGTGCGCCTCGCGTCGTTCGCCATCCACTGGATCAAGGCCGAGATCCACGAATACATCCTGCGCAACTGGAGGATGGTGAAGATCGCCACCACCAAGGCGCAGCGCAAGCTGTTCTTCAACCTGCGCAGCATGAAATCCAGCTCCGCGGCGCTCACGCCCAACGAGATCACGATGATGGCCGAGACGCTCAACGTGAAGGAGAGCGACGTGATCGAGATGGAGCAGCGCATCCAGGGTGGGGACGTGCCGCTCGAGCCGACCAACGACGACGGCGAGGAAACCGTCGGGCCCATCGCCTTCCTGGCCGACAGCGCCGAGGGCCCTTCGGAGTTGTTCGAGCGCGAGCAGGGTGAGAGGCTGCGCACCGAGGGGCTCACGCGTGCCCTGGAGAGCCTCGACGACCGCAGCCGCCGCATCATCACCTCGCGCTGGCTGGCGGAATCGGATCCGCTCACGCTGCACGAGCTGGCGGACGAGTTCGGCGTCTCCGCCGAGCGCATCCGGCAGATCGAGGTGAAGGCGATGCAGAAGATGAAGAGCCAGCTCTCGACGGTGCACTGAGCGCGGCGGCAGGACGAATGCGAACGGGGCCCTCGGGCCCCGTTTTTTTTCAGCTGTTCAGCAGCAGGCGAAGGTCGGAAGCGATGGCCTCGGGAGCGATGCCGGGGGCGAACATCAACCGCGCCTTGCCTTCGCGATCGAGGGCGAAAGCCTGCCCCGCATGGTCCACCGTATAGCTCTGCGGGGTCCGCCCCTCGCGCACATTCCAGTACACGTGGAAATCCTTGGTCACTCGCGTAAGCGCCTCGGTGTCGCCGCGCAGCCCGATGAACGAGGGATCGAAGGCGGTGACGTACTGCTTCAGCAGCTCGGGCGTGTCGCGCTTCGGGTCCACCGTGACCAGCAGCACCTGCACGCGAGCCGCCTCCGCCCCCAGGCGCTTCATCGCGCCCGAGAGGTCCGCGAGAGTCGTCGGGCAGACATCGGGGCAGTGCGTGTAGCCGAAGAACACCACCACGACCTTGCCGCGGAAATCCGCCAGCGCGCGGGGCTTGCCGTCGTGGTCGTTCAGCCGCAGCTCGCCGCCGATGGCGCTGCCGGTGATGTCGATCCCCTTGAACGGGCTTTTCGCAGGCGCGAAGAGCTTGTCGCACCCACCCGCGCCCAACATGCCCACCGCGAGGGCCGCGGCAAGCGCCGCGCGCCGCCTCACCCGGCGACCAGCGGCAGGTAGTGGTCCACCATCAGCGCCGCGAACAGGAGGGCGAGGTAGAAGATCGAGTAGGCGAAAGTGCGCCGCGCAAGCGCGTCGCTGTAGTTGCGCCAGATCCTCACCGCATAGGCCAGGAACACCGCATCGAGTACCAGCGCGGCGCCGACGTAGAACACGCCCGCCATCCCGCTCGCGAAGGGCAGCAGGGTGACCGCGGTCAGCAGGAGCGTGTAGAGCAGCAGGTGCAGGCGGGTATAGGCCTCGCCGTGGGTCACCGGCAGCATCGGCACGCCCGCATTGGCGTATTCCTTCCGGCGGTAGAGGGCGAGGGCCCAGAAATGCGGCGGCGTCCACGCGAAGATGATCAGGAACAGGAGCAACGGCTGGAACGTCACGTCGCCGGTGATGGCGGCCCACCCCAGCACCGGCGGCATCGCGCCCGAGGCACCGCCGATCACGATGTTTTGCGGCGTTGCCGGCTTGAGGATCACCGTGTAGATCACCGCGTACCCCACGAAGGTCGCGAGGGTGAGCCACATGGTGAGCGGATTCACCGCATGCCAGAGGACGGCGAGGCCGAG
>DATLEL010000229.1:0-2558 GCA_035525255.1 Usitatibacter sp. | reverse complement strand
GGTGCAGAGCATCGCGCACGGCGCGTTGCTCCTCGAGCATTCGATCCCGAATTTCGGCGTCCAGCGCCGGCGCCTGAGCGTGACCAAGTTTCGCGGCAGCGACTTCCGCGGCGGCTACCACGATTACGCCATCCGCAAGGGCGGCATCGAGGTTTACCCCCGCCTCGTCGCCTCGGAGCACCGCCAGGAGTCGACGCGCGAGCAGCTCAAGACCGGCATTGCGGGCCTGGACTCGCTCCTCGGCGGCGGCGTCGAGCGCGGCACGAGCACCCTGATCGTGGGCGCCGCGGGCTGCGGCAAGTCGACCATCTCGGCGCTCCTTTGCGCGACCGTATGCGGGAAGGGCCAGCACGCCACGATGTTCATCTTCGACGAAAGCGCCAACACCCTCTTCAGCCGCATGAAAGGACTTCACGTCGACCTGCGCCAGCATGTCGACTCCGGCCGCCTCAAGATCCGCGAGGTCGATCCGGCGGAGCTCACGCCGGGCGAATTCGCGCACGCCATCCGCCGCGCAGTCGTGGAGGACAAGTCGGTGGTCGTGGTGATCGACAGCCTCAACGGCTATCTCAACTCGATGCCCGACGAGAAGTTCCTCGTCGTGCAGATGCATGAGCTGCTGAGCTACCTCGGCCAGCAGGGTGTCGCCACCGTCCTGGTCGCGGCGCAGCACGGCATGATCTCCAGCCAGATGAGCTCGCCGGTCGATGCAAGCTATCTGGCGGACTCCGTGGTGCTGATGCGCTACTTCGAGGCCGAGGGCGAAGTCCGCCAGGCGATCTCGGTGATCAAGAAGCGCGGCGGCGCGCACGAGCGCACGATCCGCGAGTTCCGCATGGCCGAGGGCCGCATCACCATCGGCGAGCCGCTGCGCGACTACCGCGGCGTGTTCAGCGGGATACCGGAGAAGCGCGCGAACCCGTGAGCGAGCAGTCCCGGGACTCACTCGAGAAGCGCGTGCTGATCCTCGCGCCTTTCGGGCGCGACGCGGAGCTTTCGAAGTCCGTGCTGCGCGGGGTGCCTTGCGATATCCCAACGAGCCTCGACGGCCTGCTCACGGAGCTCCATAAGGGGGCGGCCGCGCTGTTCGTGGCCGAGGAAGCGATCGCCGAGGACATCGCGCTCCTGGCCGATGCCATCGCGCGCCAGCCGCCGTGGTCCGATCTTCCGGTGCTCGTGCTCGCACAGCGGGGCGCGGACTCGCCGGGCGCGCTGCGCGCGATCGACATGCTCGGCAACGTAACGCTTCTGGAACGGCCGTTGCGCGTAGCGACCCTCGTGACGACGGTGCGCGCCGCGCTGCGCGCGCGCGAGCGCCAGTACCAGACACGCGCTCACCTGCGCGAGCGCGAGCTCGCCGACCAGCGCAAGGATGAGTTCCTCGCCACCCTCGCCCACGAGCTGCGCAACCCGCTCGCGCCGATCCGCAACACGGTGAACTTCCTGCGCCTGTCGGGCACGCCGGCACCCGCGCCGCAGCTGTGGGAGATGATGGAGCGGCAGGTGGATCATATGGTGCGCCTGGTGGACGACCTCATGGAGGTCTCGCGCATCACCCGCGGCAAGATCGAGCTGCGCAAAGCGCAGGTGGACCTGGGCGTGGTGATCGCGGCGGCGATCGAGACCAGCCGCCCGCTGATCGATGGGGCGAAGCACCAGCTCAGCGTCACCCTGCCCCAGGAGCCGGTGCTGCTCGAAGCCGACGCCATGCGGCTCTCCCAGGTGTTCTCCAACCTGCTCAACAATTCGGCGAAATACACCGACCCCGGCGGCCACATCCACTTGACCGCCTGGCGCGAGGCGGTCCACGCGGTAGTCAGCGTGGCAGACAACGGCGTCGGCATGTCGCCCGAGGCGCTGGCGAGCGTGTTCGACATGTTCGTGCAGGCCAATCCACTCGAGCAGCGCGGCCAGAGCGGCCTTGGCATCGGCCTCACGATCGTGCGCAGCCTGGTCGAAATGCACGGCGGCACGATCAGCGCCCATAGCGAAGGCCCCGGCAAGGGCAGCGAGCTCATCGTGCGGCTGCCGCTCGGACGCGCGGCCGCCGCCGGGGTACCCGCGCGCGCTCCAGAGGCCGCGCCGGTGGCGGTCAACCTGCCGCGCGTCCTGGTGGTCGACGACAACGTCGACGCGGCCGACTCGCTGGGCGCCCTCCTCCAGATGCTCGGCGCCGAGGTCCGCGTGGTCCACGACGGCGAAGCCGCGCTCGCTGCGCTCGGCAATTACCAGCCCGCGGTGGTGTTTCTCGACCTCGGCATGCCGGGCATGGACGGCTACGAGCTCGCGCGGCGCATGCGCCAGCGGCACGAGGCGCGCGACGCCAAGCTGATTGCGCTCACCGGCTGGGGGCAGGAGCGCGATCGGGAAAACTCGCGCGCCGCCGGCTTCGACCATCACCTCATCAAGCCGGCTGACGTCGGCGCGCTAAAGGCGGTGCTGAGCTCTGTCGCTCGCTAGACGCGATTTCTAGCCAGGCGCGCTTCAAGGTGGCGCTTCACGTCGGGCCACTCGCTCGCGAGAATGCTATACATCACCGTGTCGCGAATCGTGCCGTC
>DATLEL010000271.1:0-7815 GCA_035525255.1 Usitatibacter sp. | reverse complement strand
GCGCGCTGCAGCATCTGCTCCACCAGCTGCGAGCGCCAGGTGCGCCCCATGAGCTCGGTGCGCGCGACGGCGGGCGTAGCCGCCGCCTTGATGATGGCGATCACCTCGTCCACGTTGGAGAGCGCGACGGCCAGGCCCTCGAGAATGTGGCCGCGGTCGCGCGCCTTGCGCAGGTCGAACACCGTGCGGCGCGTGACGACCTCGCGCCGATGGCGCAGGAACGCGTCGAGGAACTGGCGCAGGTTGAGCAGCTTCGGCTGGCCGTCGACGAGCGCGACCATGTTCATGCCGAAGGTCTCCTGCATCGGCGTGAGCTTGTAGAGGTTGTTCAGCACGATCTCGGCGACTTCGCCCCGCTTCAGCTCGATCACCGCGCGCATGCCGCGCTTGTCCGACTCGTCGCGGAGGTCCGAGATGCCCTCGAGGCGCTTCTCGCGCACCAGCTCGCCGATCTTCTTCAGCAGCTCGGCCTTGTTCACCTGGTAGGGCAGCTCGTCGATGATGATCGCGTGGCGCTCCCCCTTGCCGATCTCCTCCACGTGGGTGCGCGCGCGCATCACGACGCGTCCGCGGCCGGTGCGGTATCCCTCCTGCAGCTCGCGCACGCCGTAGATGATCCCGGCGGTGGGGAAGTCCGGCGCCGGGACGATCTTGATCAGCTCGTCCACAGTGGTCTCGGGATTGGCGAGCAGCACCAGGCAGGCGTCGATCACTTCGCGCAGGTTATGCGGCGGGATGTTGGTGGCCATGCCGACCGCGATGCCGGACGAGCCATTCACCAGCAGATTGGGAAACTTCGAGGGCAGCACCAGCGGCTCGCGCTCGCTGCCGTCGTAGTTGGGACCGAAGTCCACGGTTTCCTTGTCGAGATCGGCGAGCAGCTCATGGGCAATTTTCGCCATGCGAATCTCGGTATAGCGCATCGCCGCGGGGTTATCGCCGTCGACGGAACCGAAGTTGCCCTGCCCATCCACCAGCGGGTAGCGCAGGCTGAAGTCCTGCGCCATGCGAACGATGGTGTCGTAGATCGCGGTGTCACCGTGGGGGTGGTATTTGCCCATCACGTCGCCCACGATGCGCGCCGACTTCTTGTAAGCCTTGTTCCAGTCGTTGGAAACCTCGTGCATCGCGAACAGTGCCCGGCGATGGACCGGTTTCAAGCCATCCCGCACGTCGGGGAGCGCGCGGCCCACGATCACGCTCATCGCGTAGTCGAGGTAGGAGCGGCGCATCTCCCGCTCGAGACTGATCGGAATGGTTTCTTTTGCGAACTGTTCCATAGGCTGCTGGCCGCTCCTGGGGATGCCGAGCCCCTGCGAGCGGGCTGGCTAAGTGCTTGTTTTGTTTAGAAGATTCCCGGCACGGGAAAGGGAAATTCTAGCACGAAAGCAGGGCACTTTCCAACGGCCGGGCGGGTCATAGCCGTGTGGCGAAAATGCAACCCAAGGCGGGCATTCTGTTGCGTAAAGCCCCACTTTCGGTTGTGGAGTCGAAGGGGCTTTGTGTATGATGACGCGAGCCACTTTTGGGCGTGAGCCTCAGAGAAAAAGCAAGCAGTAAAACAATCAATCCAAAACCTCTTGGGAGTTCCGATATGAAGATTTCTTCGCTTGGCATGCTCGGTTGCGCGATGGCGCTCGCCGCCGGCTCCGCGTTCGCCAACGTCACCCCGAACGTGCAGGACAGCCAAGGCCGCGCAGTCAAGGACGGCTCGGGCGCCTGCGTCGTTTCGTCGGGCCAGGTGCTGCCCGAGTGCGCCGGCACCACCGCGGCTCCCGCCCGCCCTGCTGCCCCGGCAGCTCCCGCCGCCCCTGCGGCTCCCGCACCGGCTCCCGCACCCGCGGCGCCGGCCCCGGCTCGTCCCGCCGCTCCCGCGCCACAGTCGGTGCGCCAGGCGGTGGTGATCCAGGCCGACGCGCTGTTCGACTTCGACAAATCGGTGCTGCGTCCTGACGGCCGCAAGAGCATCGACGACGCCATGGGCAAGATGGGCGGCGTGGACCTGGAGATGGTGATCGCCACCGGGCACACCGACTCCGTCGGCTCCGACGCGTACAACCAGCGTCTCTCCGAGCGCCGCGCTGCCGCGGTCAAGGACTACCTGGTGAGCAAGGGCGTCGCCGCCTCGAAGGTCACCACCATCGGCAAGGGTGAGTCGCAGCCTGTCGCGACCAACAAGACCGCCGAGGGCCGCCAGAAGAACCGCCGCGTGGACATCGAGTTCAAGGGCGTTCGCCGGTAAGCTTCAACAGTCCTGCAGAAAACCCCGCTGCGGCGGGGTTTTTTGTTCCTACTTCACGCCATCGCGATGCAATCCGTTGACACGCTGATACTCGCAGCGCACGTGGCGCCGGTCGCCCCCCGTGGCGTGCTGGACGATCACGCCGTTGCCGTGGACAAGGGCCGCATCGTCGCCGTGCTGCCCCGTGCGGACGCGACCACGCGCTTCGAGGCGCGCAGGGTGGTGAAGCTCGACCGCCACCTGCTCATCCCCGGGCTCGTGAACCTGCACTGTCACGCCGCGATGACGCTCATGCGCGGCATGGCGGACGACACCGCGCTCATGACGTGGCTGAACGATCACATCTGGCCCGCGGAGGCGAAGCACGCGAGCGACGAGTTCGCACACGACGGCAGCCTGCTCGCCATGGCAGAGATGCTGCGCGGTGGTGTGACGTGCGTGAACGACATGTACTTCTTCCCCGAGGCGACCGCGCGCGCCGCGCTTCGCTCCGGCATGCGCGCGTCGCTGGGTGTGATCGCCATCGAGTTTCCCAGTGCCTACGCGAGCGACGCGCACGGCTACCTGCAGAAGGGGCTCGCGACCCGCGACGCGTACCAGGGCGAGGCGCTACTCACCTTCTGCCTCGCGCCCCACGCGCCGTACACGGTCTCGGACGAGACCCTCAAGCGCATCGCGGCCCTTGCCGAAGAGCTCGACGTTCCAATCCACACGCACATCCACGAAACGCGCGCGGAGATCGACGAGGGAGAATCCAGGCACGGCATGCGACCCCTCGAGCGCCTGCGGCGGTTGGGCATCGTCGGCCCGAGGCTGATCGCGGTGCACGCGGTGCATCTCGAGAACCACGAGATGGACCTCCTTGCCCGCGAAGGCGCAAGCGTCGCGCATTGCCCGTCATCCAACCTCAAGCTCGCGAGCGGCATCGCGCCGGTGCCGGCGTTGCGTGCACGCGGAGTCAACGTCGGCATCGGCACCGACGGCGCGGCGAGCAACAACCGCCTCGATGCCATGACCGAGATGCGGACCGCGGCGTTGCTCGCGAAAGCGGTGAGCGGGGATGCGAGCGTGCTGGGCGCCCATGAAGCGCTCGAGATGGCGACACTTGCGGGCGCCCGGGCGCTCGGGCTGGACGGCGAGATCGGCTCCATCGAGCCCGGCAAGTCCGCGGACCTCACCGCCATCGAGCTGTCCTCGCTCGAAACCGTGCCCTGCTTCGATCCGGTCTCGCACCTGGTGTACGCCGCGGGACGCGAGCACGTGAGCCACGTGTGGATCGCCGGCGAGGCGCGCCTGGAAGAACGCCGCCTGCTCACGCTGGACGCGCAGGACCTGCAGGAGAAGGCGCTGTGGTGGCAGCGGAAACTCGCATGAGCGCCAACTTCGACCCGGGCGAGCTGGCGAAATTCAGCGCGCTCGCCCATCGCTGGTGGGATCCCACCAGCGAATTCCGGCCGCTGCATGAGATCAACCCGCTGCGGCTCGCGCACATCGCGCGGCTGGTGAGTGGCCTGCAGGGCAAAAGCGTCCTCGACGTGGGCTGCGGTGGCGGCATCCTCGCGGAGGCGATGGCAGCCGCGGGCGCTACCGTGACCGGCATCGACTTGGCGGAGAAACCCCTGAAGGTGGCGGCGCTCCACGGCCTGGAGACGGGCAGCAAGGTGGAATACCGCCTGGTCGCGGCCGAGGCGCTCGCAGCAGAAGCGCCGGGGTCGTTCGATGTCGTCACCTGCATGGAAATGCTGGAGCACGTCCCCGATCCCGCGAGCACCGTCGCCGCCTGTGCGCGACTCGCAAAGCCTGGCGGGTGGGTGGTGTTCTCCACCATCAACCGCAACGCCAAGTCGTTCCTGTTCGCGATCGTCGGCGCCGAGTACGTGCTGCAGTTGCTGCCGCGCGGCACGCACGAATACGCGCGCTTCATCCGCCCCTCGGAGCTCGCCGCGCATTGCCGTGCTGCAGGCCTCGAAATGGAGGACCTCACCGGCATGACCTACAACCCGCTCACGAAAATCTATGCGCTCGGACGCGACGTGGACGTGAACTACATTTTGGCGGCCCGCCGTGGCTAATACCCGCATCGCGGCGGTGCTCTTCGACCTCGACGGCACGCTCGCGGACACCGCGCCCGACATGGCCCGCACGGTGAACCTGATGCGCGAGCGCCGCGGCCTCGCGGCGGTGCCCCTCGAAATGGTGCGGCCGCACGTCTCCAGGGGCGCGCGCGGGATGATCGGCGCCGCCTTCAAGGTGACGCCCGAGCACCCCGAATTCCAGGCGATGCGCGAGGAGTTCCTCGACCTCTACGCGGACAACCTGTGCATCGACAGCCGGCTTTTTCCGGGCATGGAAGCGCTGCTCTCGACGCTCGAAGGCCGCAACATCGCCTGGGGCGTCGTCACCAACAAGTTCGAGCGCTTCGCCATCCCGGTGATGGAAGGGTTAGGCTTGTCGAAACGCATGGCAGTGCTGGTGGGCGGCGACACCTGCGCGCGGCCGAAACCGTTCCCGGACCCGCTGCTGTACGCGGCCGAAACGATTCGAGTCCCTACCGCACGTACGCTCTACGTGGGGGACGACGAGCGAGACGTGCAGGCGGCGCGCGCGGCCGGCATGCCGGTGTTGGCAGCGGGATACGGATATCTCGGCGACGGCCCGCCGCCGGCGCAATGGAAAGCTGATGCGATCGTGAACACCGTGGACGAAATCGGCACATGGATCGACGCCAACTCCTGAAGGCCCTCGCGGCCGCGCCCCTCGCGGCAACGGTACCGGCGTGGGCGCGGGACGCGGCCCAACCCCGGCGCCTGCTGGTGCTGGTGTACCTCCACGGCGGCAACGACGGGTTCAACACCTGGGTGCCTTATACGGACGCGCTGTACTACAAGCTGCGCCCGACCATCGCGGTGCCGCGCGACGCCGTGCTCAAGCTGACCGACGCGCACGGGCTCCATCCGTCGCTCGCTCCGCTGCTGCCCGCCTGGGAAGCGGGACACCTCGCGCTGCTCCAGGGCGTGGGCTACCCGGGCGTGACGCAACAGCACTACCGCGACACCGAGATCGCATTCACCGGGTCCGACCAGGAGGTCGGCCGCGACGGGTGGATCTCGCGCGCGTTCGCATCCGCGGCGCTTGCACGCGGCAATGGCCCGCAGGCGCTGGCGTTCGACGTGCTCGACATCCAGGCCGCCGATCCCATGGGTCCCTTCCGCGGCGAAAGCATGGCCGTGGTGCAGGTGCATCACGCGCGCGAGCTGCTCATCAAGCGCCGTGTCGCCGACTGCGCGCTCGTCGCGAACAACCACGGCGCGCAGCGCCTCGCGCAGGCGCCGTCGTTGCCACCCAGCACGCTGCGCACTCGTTTTGCCGACGATCCTTTCGGGGAAGCCATGCGCGCGGCGGTGGAGCTCGCCGCCGCCGATCGCGACCTGCCCGTGATCCACGTCACGCTGAACGGCCTCGATGGCGACAAGCATCACTCGGTCGACACGCACTGGAAGCAGCTCGAGCACCACGGCGAAGCGCTGAAGCGCCTCGCGGAGGGACTGGCGGCGCTGCGTACGGGCCTGATCGAGATCGGCCGCTGGGACGAAACACTGGTGGCGACCTACGACGAGTTCGGCCGCTCTCCGGTGGAGAACGAGGACCGCGGCACGCACCACGGCCATGCCACGACCCACTTCATCCTCGGCGGGTGCGTGAAGGGCGGTCTCATCGGCACGGCGCCGAAGGTCGAGCGCGTTTTCCGCGTGGGAGGCCCCGCGCCGAGCATCGACACCCGGCGCTTGTGGACGACGGTGGCCGACCGCTGGTGGGGGATCGACGCGGCGGGCGTTTTCGGGCGCCGCTACGACCCCCTGGACCTGCTGCGCTCCTGACCTACTTTCGCTTCGCGCCCACGACCAGCAGCACGACCCCGGCGAGCACCGCTCCCAGCCCGGCCCAGGACGGGATGTTCACGTTCTCCTTCTCCTTCACCGAAAGCTTGAGCGGCCCGATCTCGGCGCGGTGGGTCTCCTTGGTGAAGCTGAACCCGCCGTAGGTGAGGGCCAGCGCCCCGGCGATGATGAGGACGATGCCTGCGATCTTGATTGGGCTCACTCGCTGCTCCTTGAAGAACTCGGGGAAGGCCCCCATGTCGGACGTATAATCGCACTTGCTTTACCCGGTTTCAGGTTTTCATGGGGGCGACCCGGTTTCGACGCGGGATCGGAAGCAACGCAGGGCATGCCGAGGCGCGGATCACCTCGTAAATACAGCCGCAGACGACATAGTCGCCAACGATAGCAACTACGCTCTAGCCGCCTAATACCGGCTGGACTCTGCCCCAGGTGTGCTCATGCGCCTGGCCGGGTTGTTCACCGGACGCAGAGTCATATTCATGAGATCGCGGTGCGCGGGGCCACTTCGCTCATCGCTAAATCCAAGGTGGCTCAGCGTTGTCCAGTTCGCCGGTCTACGGGACAGCGGTTAAACCAAATGGCCTGGCTACGCATGTAGAACTGCTTGTGGAAGTCTTGCGGACGGGGGTTCGATTCCCCCCGCCTCCACCAACAAAAAGGGCTCCCGGATGGGGAGCCCTTTTTTTTCAAGCGCCGGGTAGGCAATAGGGTCGAATGACACTACCGCGCGGTAGATTGTTGGCCCTAAGCTGGGTAATGATTACTTCAACGTTCGAACCGCTTCCCACGCTGACCGACGAGGGCGTCAAACGCCCGCGCGAGGCGCCCACTCTAGCCAGCCTGCAACCGATCCTCAGGATGATCGAGTGCGAGTTGCAGCAGCAGCTTCCCGCGTCGAGAATCGCGCAGGCAGCGGGCTTGAGCCTGTTTCATTTTTCCCGGCTGTTCCAGCGGCTCGTCGGGTTGTCCCCCCACGCATACGTGATGCACCGACGCATCGCGCGAGCGCGCCTCCTGCTCGCGGGAACGGGTATGCCGATCTCGGCGGTGGGGCACGCGTCGGGCTTCAAGACCCACGCGCACTTCACGTCCGCCTTCCACCGGAAAGCCGGCATGACGCCGCGCGCCTACCGGGCAAGATTCGGCCTGGTGCTACGGGACGACGTAACCCGCGCCGCCCTCGCCGATCCACCCGTAGCTGGTGGTGAGGACGTTGTATTCGTTCGCGTCGATGGTCCAGTGGTGCAGGCCAGGCACGAACGGATAGAGAAGGCGGTAGAGCTGCGTCGATCCGGCCGGATTGGTGGGCAGGATGTAGCCATCCACCCCTTCGGCGTTCCACGAAGGGAATAGCGAGAGCGTGTAGTACTCGTTGGCATCGGTCGTCCAATGGTGCCAGCGAGTGTTCGAGTCGTAGAGACGGAAATACGGGATGGCATTGACCCCATTGAACGAGCCGGGGTTGTTCAGGACTTTGCCCACCGTGCCTTCCTGTACCCAAGTGCCGACGTAACCGCCGAGGACGTTGTACTCGTTCAGGTCGGTGGTGAAGTGGTGCTCGAGCGTGACGGGGCTATAGAGGCGATAACGCAGGACGGGGGAGCCGGCGAGCGTCGGGAACACGCTGCGCGAGAGCGTCGCCGAGTTGTTCAGGTTGTTGGAGTCTGCGGT
>DATLEL010000223.1:0-2718 GCA_035525255.1 Usitatibacter sp. | reverse complement strand
GGCAAGGCGAAGCGCGCCACCGATGCGAACCTGAAGGAGTTCGAGAACCGCCGTGCCGAGCTCGAGAAGAAAGCGAACCAGCAGCTGACCGGTGCGCAGGAGAAGGGCGCCAAGATCGAGGGCACCCGCGTCGAGATCGTGCAGAAGGCCGGCGTCGACGGCCGCCTGTTCGGCTCCGTCACCAATGCCGACATTGCGGAAGGCTTGGGCAAGCTGGGCTTCGAAGTGAAGAAGGCGGAAATCCGCATGCCCACCGGCGCCATCAAGCACATCGGCGAATTCCCCATCGTGCTGCAGCTGCACTCCGACGTCCTCGCGAACATCGTCGTGCACGTGACCGCCGAGCAGGAAAAGTAACGCTCGCTACTGGATCACGAACTCCGCGCTCCCCTCGCCCAGCCACCCGCGTGCCGGGCTGGTGAGGACGCTGAATTCGTTCGCGTCGATGGTCCAGTGGTGCATGCCCGCGATCGCGGGATACAGCAGGCGGAAGAGCTGGATTGCGCCGGGCGTGAACGCGGGCAGCACGTAGCCGTCCACGCCCTCGCCCTGCCACACCGAGCTCTGCGAAAGAACGTAATACTCGTTGGCATCGGTGGTCCAGTGGTGCCACGCGCTGGAGGGGTTGAACAGCCGGTAGTACGGCACGGCCGCAACCCCATTGAACACGCCCGGGTTGTCCAGCATCTTGCCCACCGGGCCTTCCTGCTGCCACGCACCCACCCACGTGCCGAGAACCGTGTACTCGTTCAGGTCGGTGGTGAAGTGATGCTCACGCGTCACCGGACTATAGAGGCGATAGCGGACCACTTGGTTGGCCAGCGGGGTGGCGTTCACCGGGACGTTCGCCGAGCTCGCGTTGTTCGACGGGACCGAGTCGTCCTGCGCCCCGGTGACGTTCACGACGTTGGTGGCCGTGCCGACCGCGCTCATTCGCAGCACGAGCTTGAAGCGACGCGTAGCCCCAACGCCCAGTGTGGCCGCGTTGCACGAGACCGCCCCGGGTGACCGGGTGCACTCCGGCGAGGCCCATACAAGAGTCGCCCCCGCGGGCAAAGTGTCCGCCACCGTGATGCCGCTCGCGGGGAAGGGCCCGTTGTTGGTCACGGTGAGCGTGAATTCGAAATCCTTGCCGACGCTCGCCGGATTGGGCGATACCGTTTGCGTGACAGCGAGGTCCGCGGTGGCCGTAGCCGCGGTGTTGCTGGGCAGCGTCACCGCATCGATCCATGCCGCGTCGCCTCCCGCGCTGCCGCTCGCGGATTTTTCGTAGGCCCAGGTGAGCGTGTGAGGTCCCGCGGCCAGCACGAATCCGGACAGCGCCCAGGGCACTTCGCCTGACCATTCGCCCTGCAGCTCGCCGTCGACGTAGAAGCGCAATGCATCCATGCCGCCCTCGCTCGACACGCGCCGCGCGAACATCACGGTGCCGCCCTGGAACATCGCGGAGTAACTGAGGATGGCGCTCTCGCCGTCGTTCATCGCGTTGGAGGTGAGAGCGTATTGGCCTTCGTAGGTGGCGCCGCCGGGCGTTCCCGCGACGACGCTCCAGCCGGCGCCCGACGAGATCCATCCCGCCGGCAACTGGGTGATATCGGGGAAGAAGCCGATGGCGGGGTCGAACTCTGCGGTGACCGCGGCGGCCGCGTCCATCGTGACCGTGCACTGGGAGCCGGACGTATTGCAGGCCCCGGTCCAGCCGATGAACACCGCATTCGCATCGGCCGTTGCGGTCAGGGTGACGGTGGACCCCGCGGGGAAGGAGGCAGAGCAGGTGCCGCCGCAATTGATGCCCGCCGGCGAGCTCACGACGCTGCCACTGCCGCCGCCCGTCTTGCTCACCGTCAGGAGCTGCGGCGGTGAAGCCGGATTCAGCCACGCATTGAGGGCGGCGTTGTACGAGACGTCGAAGCGGCCGTAGATGTCGGTGCCGGAGGGATTCGAGCAGTTGCTGGAGCCGCCCCAGAGCTGGCCCACCACGTACTTCCCGCTGTCGAAGATTGCCGAGCCGCTGCTGCCACCCTCGGTCGCGCCGCTGCTCCAGCCGACTTCGTAGAACGAGGCGGCGCCCGGGCTGCCCACCGGGGTGCAGCTCAGATCGATGGTGCAGGAGGCGTACGCGCGGAGACTTCCCGCGCTGATCTTGAGCATGTCGCCGGCGGGGTGGTGGAGGGCGGTCACCGGGGAGAAAAGCGCGGCCGGCGCACCCACGGTCCAGCCCGCATAAGTAGCGCCCGCCGGGGGCGCAAGGTTCAAGCGCAGGAACGACACGTCCGTCGCCGCGCTGTGGTGCAGCAGCGTCGCACCGCCCGATCTCGCCACGGGCGTGCCAAGAGAGCCGTTGCAAGAGCCGGAGCGGTAGAACCAATACGTGGTCAGGCTGGAAGCCACGCTCTGCGTGCCGATGCAGTGGTTGGCGGTGAGGAAATACGGGATCGAGGTGCTCGCGTCGGTGTCGGCCAGGAGCGTGCCGCTGCAAAGGAAGGTGGAGCCGCCGGACGTGAACGTCATGCGTGCCACGGAATTCATCTGCGGGCCCCAGGAGCCCACCTGGCAGGTGGCGTCCATCTCGCAGCTGCCCGCCGCCTTGGGCATGGCGAAGCCGTCCCTCGCCGAGGCGACCAGGTGCGAAACCAGGGGGACCGACATGCGCAGGTCGCTGGGGCGCGCTCCCGCGGGGAGCTCGATCTCCATCACCGCGGTCGACGACTCGATCAC
>DATLEL010000145.1:0-3919 GCA_035525255.1 Usitatibacter sp. | reverse complement strand
CCCCCGGTGACCAGCGCGACCTTGCCGCCGAGGTCGAGCAGCCCGCGGACGCTCACTTCGCCAGCAGGCCGAGCCGCTCGATGGTGACGCGCTCCGAGACCCAGGTCTCCGCCGCCCACTTGGCATAGTCCTCGGAGGATTTGTACCAGTACACCTGGTCCAGCGTCTGCAGCACCTTCTGGTTCTCCGGATCCTCGCTCGCCTTCTTGAATGCGTCGTGGATGATCTTCACGACCTTGGGGTCCATCCCCTTGGGGCCGACGATGCCATAGGGCGAATAGGAGACGATGTCGTAGCCCAGCTCCTTCGCGGTCGGCGCGCCCCAGCGCGTGCGCTGCTCGCCGAAGGTCACCAGCAGGCGGAAGGCGCCCTGGTCCACGAACTTGCCCCAGCCGGTGGCATCGGACTGCGCCATCACGTGTCCGCCCATCAACGCCTGCGTCGAATCCGCGTTGCCCTTGTAGGGGACGTGCAGCAGCTGCAGGCCGGCCTTGTGCGCGAGCTCTTCGGGCAGCAGGTGCGGAGAAGTGCCGTTGCCGGTGGAGCTGTACGACAGCTTGCCGGGATTCGCCTTCGCATAGGTGATGAAGTCGTCGAGCGTCTTGAACGGGGAATCGGTCTTCACCACGATGCCGAACGTATAGCCGCTCACGCCGATGATGTAGGTGAAGTCCTTGAGCGGGTCGTAGTCGACCTTCTGCATGTGCGGCTGGCGGAACGCGGCAATGGTGAGCTGCGAAAGCGTATAGCCATCCGGCTTCGCGTTGGCCGCCATGCCCGCGGGGCCGAGCATGCCGCCCGCGCCGGGCTTGTTCTCCACCACGATGGGCTGGCCGAGGTGCTTCGAGGCGAGCTCCGACAGCTTGCGCAGGTGCGTGTCCGTCGAGCCGCCCGCGGGCCAGGGAATGATCAGCGTGATCGGCCGATTCGGATAACCCTGCGCCAGGGCGGTCGACGGCAACAGCAGCGCGGCAACGAGCGTGAGGATGAGCTTCATGGATCCGCCTCCGGAGTGCGATTTCATTGTTCCGCCTTCACCCCGGCGGTGGTGATCACCTTCGCCCACTTCGCCACTTCCTCGTCGAGGAACTTGCCGGCTTCGGCGGGCGTCGAGCCCACGGTCTCGATGCCGAGCTGCTCGAGGCGCGCGTGCAACTCGGGCGCTGCGAGGATCTTGGCGACCTCCGCGGAGATCCGCTGCACGATGGCTGGCGGGGTGCCCACGGGCGCGAGGAACAGCACCCAGGTGGAGCCTTCGATCGGCGGCCCGCCCGCTTCGGCGACGGTAGGCACTTCCGGCGCCCCTGGGGAACGCTTCGACGAGAAGAGTCCGAGTGCGTGCACCTTGCCCGCGCGCACATGCGGCATGAGGCTGCTCGGCGTGTCGGTGAGGAGCTGGATATCGCCGGATAGCAGTGCGGTGAGCGCGGGTGCCGTTCCTTTATAGGGCACGTGCACCATGTCGAGTCCCGCGGTCTGCTTGAGGAGCTCCGTCGTCAAGTGGGCCGCGGCGCCGACGCCACTGGAACCGAACGACACCTTGCCCGGATTCGCCTTGGCATAGGCGATGAGCTGCTTCATGTCCTTGGGGGGGAAATCGTTGTTCGCCGTCATGATGAGCGGCGCGATGCCCACCAGCGACACGGGTGCGAAGCTCTTCACCGGGTCGAATGGCAGCTTTCCTGCGTAGAGGGTGGCGTTGGCCGCATGGCCGCCGATGACCGTGACGAGCGTATAGCCGTCCGGGGCGCTTTTCGCGGCGGCCTCGGCGCCGACGATGCTGTTGGCGCCCGGCTTGTTCTCGATGACGATCGGTTGCCCGAGGGCGTCCTGCAGCTTCTGCGTGACCAGCCGGGTGACGGAGTCGGTAATTCCGCCCGGCGTGTACGGCACGATCCATTTGATGGTGCGGTTCGGGTAGGGCGATTGGGCGGCGGCACCCAGCGCCAGCACCGAACACAACAATGCGACCCAGCGGTTCACAGCTGTCATCGTTTGCTCCTCCTTGTTTGGCATGAGCTTACACCGCGGGATTACACTCCCGCCATGGACCTGAATTATTCGCCGGACGAAATCGCTTTTCGGGACATGGTGCGCGCCTGGCTGCGTGAAAACGTGCCCGCGGATTTACGCGAAAAAGTCGCCGCGTACGAGCACCTTTCGAAGGAGGACCTGCTGCGCTGGCATCGCATCCTGGCGAAGCAGGGATGGATCGCGCCCGCGTGGCCGCAAGAGTGGGGCGGCACCGGCTGGAACGTGGTGCAACGCTATCTCTTCGAGGAAGAGTGCGGCTACGCGGGCACTCCGCCGCTGGTGCCGTTCGGGCTCGCCATGTGCGGGCCGGTGCTGGTCAAGTTCGGCAGCGACGCGCAGAAGAGGCGTTTCCTTCCACGCATCTACAACGGCGACGATTTCTGGTGCCAGGGCTATTCCGAGCCCGGCGCAGGCTCCGACCTCGCGTCGCTGAAGACGCGTGCAGTGCGCGAGGGCGAGCATTACATCGTGAACGGGCAGAAGACGTGGACCACCCTCGGGCATTACGCGGACTGGATCTTCTGCCTCGTGCGTACCGGAGGCTCCGAGGTGAAGAAGCAGGAAAGCATTTCCTTCCTGCTGATCGACATGAAGACACCGGGCATCACCGTGCGGCCGCTCATGCTCATGGACGGAGCCCACGAGGTGAACGAGGTATTCCTCGATGACGTACGCGTCCCCGTGGCGAACCTGGTGCACGGCGAGGGACAGGGATGGACCGTGGCCAAGTACCTGCTCGGCCACGAGCGCATGAATACCGCGCGGATCGGCACCTCGCGCCGTGAGCTGGATCACCTCAAGGAGTACGCGGCCCGGCAAATGAAGGGCGGCAAGTCGCTGATGGAGGACGTGCGCTTCCGCGACAAGGTGACTCGCCTCGAGGTCGAGCTGATGGCGCTGCAGATCACCAACCTGCGCTTCCTCGACCAGCTGCGCGGCGGCCGCCCACCCGGCGCGGAGGTCTCGATGCTCAAGATCGTGGGCACCGAGATCCAGCAGCGCATCACGGAGCTGATGATGGAGGCGGCGGGGCCCATGGCGCTCCCGTTCAAGCCCGTCGGTCCGCCGGAAGGATTCGATCTCTTCACCGCCAACCTCGCGGCGCGCTACTGCAACTTCCGCAAGACCTCCATCTACGCCGGATCGAACGAGATCCAGCGCAACATCATCGCCAAGATGAGCCTGGGCCTGTGAATTTCGATCTCAACGAAGAGCAGCAGATGCTCGCCGACTCGGTTCGGCGCTTCATCAAGCAGGACTACACATTCGAGAATCGCAAGGCGATCGTCGCCTCGGAGCCCGGTTACTCCCCCGGGGTGTGGAAGACGTTCGCGGAGCTGGGATTGCTTGCGCTGCCCATCCCCACGGAGCACGGCGGGTTCGGGGGCACCGCGGTGGACCTGATGCCCGTGATGGAGGCGTTCGGCGAGGCCCTGGTGGTCGAGCCGTACCTGTCGACGGTGATGTGTGCGCACATGCTCGGTCACCCCGGGCGCGCCGTCGATGATCGTCACCCCGGGCGCGCCAACGGCGCAACGGCCCGGGGTCCAATCCTGTCGGCCGTTGCCGAGGGAAGGATGATCCTCGCCTTCGCCCACTCCGAAGACGGCGCACGGTATGACTTGAACCATGTCGCGGTGACGGCAAAACGCGACGGTGATGGTTTCACCATCGACGGCCTGAAGCGCGTCGTGCTGAATGGCCCGCAAGCCGATCGGCTGCTGGTTTCCGCGCGCACCTCCGGAGCCGCGACCGATGAGTCGGGAATCTCTCTTTTTGTCGTGGACCCGCAGACAGCCGGCATCACCATGAGGGCGTACCGCACGATCGACGGATTTCGCGCCGCGGACATCGCCTTCGACGGCGTGCGTGTGCGCGCCGATGC
>DATLEL010000126.1:0-7139 GCA_035525255.1 Usitatibacter sp. | reverse complement strand
CCGGCAACCTGATCCCCTGCGGCGCGCTGATCCTCTTCATCGTGTGGGTGCTGCTGGCCGGCTGGGCGACGGCCACCGAATGCGCGGCCTACGGCGTGGTCGGCGCGCTGGCATTGGCGTGGTGGAGCAAGTCGCTCACCTGGACGACCTTCTGGGAAGGGCTGATGGGCACCACGCGCAGCAGCTGCATGATCATGTTCATCCTGGCCGGTGCGTCGTTCCTCACCAAGACGATGGCGTTCACCGGCATCCCGCGCGAACTGGCCGAATGGGTCTACGCGCAGCACCTCTCCCCGTATGCTTTGATCGCCATGCTGACGGTGGTCTACCTGGTGCTAGGCACCGCACTGGACGGCATCAGCATGATCGTGCTCACCAGCGCCGTGGTGCTGCCGATGATCCAGAAAGCCGGCTTCGACCTCGTCTGGTTCGGCATCTTCATCGTGCTGCTGGTCGAGATCGCGGAGGTGACGCCGCCGGTGGGCTTCAACCTGTTCGTGCTGCAGACCATGAGCGGCCGCGACAGCTTCTACGTCGGCCGCGCTTCCATCCCGTTCTTCTGCATGCTGGTGCTGTCCATCGTGATCATCACCGTCTGGCCGCAGACCGTGACGTGGCTGCCCGACCTGGTGATGAACAAGCCGCGCTGAAGCGGCGCGCCATGTCAAAATGCCGTCGAGCACGTTGCCAACAAGGAGGGGCCGCATGAACGACAAGACCGTCCGCGACGCGATGCTGGACACGGTGCTGAACCAGATCAACAGCGACGATCCACCCGAAGCGCGCATCACCTATGACCGGCTCATCGACGGCGGCGCTTCCAACAGCCAGGCCCTGCAGCTGATGGCCGCCGCGCTGCGAGTGGAGATGAGCCGCATGCTCACCGAATCGACGCCCTTCGACAACGACAAGTATTCGGCGCTGCTGAAGAAGATCCCCGCCGGCAACGGTTGACCCCCTTGTGCCTCGTCCTCCTCGCGTGGCGCGTACGCGACGACCTGCCGCTGGTCGTCGCCGCCAATCGCGACGAGTGGCGCGACCGTCCCGCCGAAGCGGCGCATTGGTGGCCGGGCAAGCCGGCGATCTTCGCGGGCCGCGACCTGAAAGCCGGCGGCACCTGGATGGGAATCAGCCGCCAGGGACGGTTCGCCGCGGTGACCAATTTTCGCGATCCCACCGACAAGCGCTCGACTGCGCGGTCCCGCGGTGAGCTGGTGACCGAATACCTGCGCTCGGCCGAGCCCGCCGACCTCTTCATCATGTCGATCTCGCAGCGCGCGAGCGACTACAACGGCTTCAACCTGATCGTGGGAGACACCGACTCGCTGTGGTACTTCGGCAGCCACGAGGGAGAAGCGCGCGAGATCGAGCCGGGCGTGCACGGCCTCTCGAACCATGTGCTGGACGAGCCGTGGCCGAAGGTAACGCGCGGCCGCGCGGCCATGGAGGCCGCGTTGAAGGAGCGCGATCCTTCGCCGCGCCTGTTCGAATTCCTCGGCGATTCCGCCGGCGTGAGCGACGCGGACCTGCCGAAGACGGGTGTCGGGCTGGAGTGGGAGCGTCGCCTGGCAGCACCCCTCATTACCGGCGAGGACTACGGCACGCGCTCGTCGACCGTCCTCGCCATGGCTGCTTCCGGCAAGGTGCACTTCGAAGAGCGCACGCTCGGGCCCCAGGGCGAAGTGCTGGCAAAACGCGAGGAGCGCCTCCCGGTCAAGCCGGTATGACGCCCAAGACGATCGTCCGGCAGCATGCCGCGCAGCGTGACGATATCGGCGACCTGGTCACGCGCCGCCCGCTCCCCGGTCCTGGCGTGGAGCAGGTGGACCCATTCCTCTTCCTCAATCACCACGGGCCGCAGGTCTATCCGGCGCACAATCGCGGCCTGCCCTTCGGGCCCCATCCCCACCGCGGCTTCGAGACCGTGACCTTCATCCTCGAGGGCGAGCTCGCGCATCGCGATTCCGGCGGGCACGAAAGCATCATCAAGGCGGGCGGCGTGCAGTGGATGACGGCAGGACGTGGCCTGGTGCACGCCGAAGTCTCGCCGGGCGATTTCCTGGAACGCGGTGGCGCCCTCGAAATCCTGCAGCTGTGGGTGAACCTCCCGGCGCGCCTCAAGATGACCGACCCCCGTTACACAGGAGTGCAGCGAGGTCGGATCCCGGCGCTCACGACGCCTGACGGCAAGGGCACGGTGAACCTGATTTCCGGCGAATGGCGTGGGCAGCGTGGACCGATCGAGTCGCTCACCGGTATCTTCATGACCACCGTCGATCTTCGCGCCGGCGGTGAAGTCGTCTTCGCCGACCTCGGCGCGCGCAACGTGTTCCTTTACGTAGTGCGCGGCAGCATCGCCATCGCCGGCGCGGAGGTCGAAGCCCACAATCTCGTGGAGCTCTCGCCCCGGGGGGACGCGGTGGAGATCGAGTCCCGCACCGGCGCGGTGCTGCTGTTCGGGCACGCCGATCCGATCGGGGAGCCGGTCGTGTCGTACGGACCCTTCGTCATGAACACGCGCGAGGAAATCCAGCTCGCCATCGCCGACTACCAGGCGGGAAAGTTCGGGCCCCTGGCGGGGTGAGCATGCCAATTGCTTAGAATGGTCCCTGCCGCATCCCATCCACCGAGGAGGAGTGAATCCATGAACCGTCGTAAATTCCTGTCCCAGGGCGGCGTCGCCGTGGCCGGCGCGGCCGCCGTGTCGCAAGCGGTCGCGCAAGCGCCCTCCCTGCCCGCGCTCAACTGGCGCTGCGCCTCGAGCTTCCCCAAGAGCCTGGACACCATCTACGGCGGCGGCGAAACGGTCGCCAAGCGCGTCGAGCAGCTCACCGGCGGCAAGTTCAAGATCCGCGTGTTCGCCGCGGGCGAAATCGTTCCTGCCTTCGGCGTAGTGGACGCGATCCAGCAGGGCACCGTGGAGTGCGCGCACACCGCGAGCTATTACTTCGTCGGCAAGAACAAGACTTTCGCGTTCGACACCACCATCCCCTTCGGCCTCAACCAGCGCCAGCAGAATTCGTGGATCTACTACGGCGGCGGCCTGGACCTGGTGCGCGAATTCTTCCGCGACTTCGGCATCATCTCGTTCCCGGCGGGCAACACCGGCGTGCAAATGGGCGGCTGGTGGCGCAAGGAAGTGAAGACCGTGGCCGACCTCAAGGGCGTGAAGATGCGCATCGCGGGACTGGGCGGCGAGGTGATGGCGCGGCTGGGCGCGGTGCCGCAGCAGATCGCCGGCGGCGACATCTACCCCGCGCTCGAGCGCGGCGCGATCGATTCCGCGGAATGGGTCGGTCCCTACGACGACGAGAAGCTGGGGTTCTACAAGGTCGCGCCGCACTACTACTACCCGGGGTGGTGGGAGAGCAACTCGATGTACTCGTTCTACGTGAACACCAAGGAATGGGACAAGCTGCCCGCCGAGTACAAGGCGGCGATCGAGTGCGCGTCGGCCGAAGCCAACATCGACATGATGGCCAAGTACGACTTCAAGAACCTCGATGCGCTGGAGCGGCTGGTGAAGAACGGCGTGAAGCTGCACGCGTTCTCGAACGATATCCTCAAGGCCGCGATGAAGGCGTCGTACGAGCTGTACGAGGAAGAGGCTGGCAAGAACCCCTCGTGGAAGAAGATCTACGAGCCGTGGAAGAAATTCCGCGAGCGCGAGTTCCTCTGGCACCGTGCGGCCGAACATTCGTACGCCAACTTCGCGTACGGCAACCCGTTCGGGAAGTAGCTCCCGCTTACTGCTGCCGCAACTGACGTTCCAGCTCGGAGCCCGCGTCGTCCGCGGGCTTCGCCGTTTCCGGCGCGGCCGGCGGCCCTCCCAGCTGGCGCCGCAGCTCCTCGGCGCCCGAGCCCTTGATCGCGCCCGCGGCCTCGGACACGTTGCCGGTCACCATCCCGGGGAACGCGATGATCGCGGCGACCATGAGCACCTGGATGATCACGAACGGGATCGCGCCCCAGTAGATGTCCATCGTCTTGATCTGGCGGGGCGCCACGCTGCGCAGGTAGAAGAGCGCGAAGCCGAACGGCGGGTGCAGGAAGGACGTCTGCATGTTCACCGCCAGCAGCACGCCGAACCAGACGATGTCGATGCCGAGCTTGTGCGCCACCGGTGTCAGCAGCGGCACCATGATGAACGCGATCTCGAAGTAGTCGAGGAAGAACGCGAGGAAGAAGATCAGGACGTTCACCACGATGAGGAAGCCCAGCACCCCGCCGGGCAGGCCGGTCAGCAGGTGCTCGACCCACAGGTCGCCGTTCACGCCGCGGAAGACCAGGCTGAACACCGTCGATCCCACGAGGATGAACATGACGAAGCTGGTCATCGTCGCCGTCGATTCCACCGCCTGCTTGAGGAGCGACCACGACAGCTTGCGTTTCGCGAGCGCCATGACGAGGGCGCCGGTCGCACCCATGGCGCCGCCCTCGGTCGGGGTCGCCACGCCGAGGAAGATCGTCCCGAGCACCAGGAAGATCAGCACCAGCGGCGGAATCATCGAGGTGAAGACTTTCGTCAGCAGCTTGCCGCCGTAGAGCGTGCGCGCCTCCGGCGGGCAGCCGGGTGCGGACTCCGGCTTGAAGATCGAGACCAGGAACACATAAAAGGCGTACGCGGCGGCAAGCCCGAGGCCCGGGACCAGCGCGCCCTCGTAGAAATCCCCGACCGACGCTCCCATCTGGTCCGCCAGCACGATGAGCACGAGGCTGGGCGGGATGATCTGCGCCAGCGTGCCCGACGCGGCGATCACACCGGTGGAGAGGCGATGGGAGTACCCGTAGCGCAACATCACCGGCAGGGAAATGAGGCCCATGGCGAGCACCGATGCCGCGACCACGCCGGTGGTGGCCGCGAGCAGCGCGCCCACGAACACCACCGCGTAACCGAGACCCCCGCGCAAGCGGCCGAAGCATTGGCCGATGGTGTCGAGCAGCTCCTCGGCCATGCCGCTGCGCTCGAGGATGAGCCCCATCAGGGTGAAGAACGGGATCGCGAGCAGCGTCGAGTTACTCATGATGCCGAGCACCCGCTCGGGCAATGCCTGCAGGAGCGCGGGCTCGATCGAGCCGTGCAGGATGCCGATCGCGCCGAAGAGCAAGCCGACCGCCGAGAGGGAGAATGCCACCGGATAGCCGATGAGCAGCATCACCACCAGCGCGCCGAACATGATCGGCGCCATCATCTCGAAGGTCATGCCACCTGCTCCTCGTGGCCCTTCTTCTCGAAGGTCGAGGCCGGAATGAGGCCCTTGAGGAACGCGACCCGCTTGATGATCTCGGAGACGCCCTGCAACGCCAGCAGGCTGAAGGCGACCGGGATCAGCAGCCGCACCGGCCAGCGGATGAGCCCGCCCGGGTCCGACGAATACTCGTTCACGATCCACGACTGCACCAGCGTGGGCCAGCTGTACCAGGCGATGATGACCACCGCGGGCATGAGCATGAAGATGGAGCCGAGGATGTCGATCCACGCCTGCGCGCGCGGCGACAGGCGCCCGGCGATCACGTCGATGCGCACGTGCTCGTTTCGCTTGAGCGTCCACGCCGCCACCAGCAGGAACACCGCCGCGTTGAGATACCACTGCATCTCCAGCCAGGCGTTCGAACCGATGTTGAGCGCGTAGCGCGTCATCGCGGTCACGCTGCAGACCAGCACCGCGGCCAGGCCGAGCCAGGCGACCCCCTTGCCGATCCATTCGTTGAGCTTGTCGATGAAGGCGGAGAAGCGAAGCAGCGAGGTCATGGGGATTGGTATGCTGATGCCGGACCGATTCCGGTCGCCAGATTCTAGAGCATAGAGTGAGCCAACCCTTTCGCGGCACGCGCGGCATGGCCGTCGCACCCCACTCCCTCGCATCGCAATCGGCGCTCGCCGTGCTGCGCGAAGGGGGCAACGCCCTGGAAGCGATGATCGCCGCGGCGGCCGCGATCGCAGTCGTCTATCCGCACATGAACTCCATTGGAGGCGACGCCTTCTGGCTGGTGCACGTGCCGGGCGAAGCGCCGGCCTCCATCGATGCCTGCGGCGCCGCGGCGAAGCTCGCCTCCATCGAGTTCTATCGTGAGCGTGACATGGCCTCGATCCCCTTCCGCGGCCCGGTGGCGGCGAACACCGTGGCGGGAACAGTCTCCGGATGGCAGCTCGCGTTCGAGCGCAGCCGGGAGCTGGGGGGCCGGCTGCCGCTCAGCCGCTTGCTGCAGGACGCCATCGGCTACGCGCGCGACGGTATTGTCGTCACGCGCAGCCAGACCGGGACCACGCGGCAGAAACTGGCAGGCCTCGAGGGCCAGCCCGGCTTCGACGAGACGTTCCTGGTGAACGGGCAACCTCCCGTGACCGGCACGCGCTTCAAGCATGCGCGCATGGCCGCGGCGCTCGAGCAAATGGCACGGGCCGGGCTCCACGACTTCTACCGCGGCGATCTCGCGGCGAGCATGGTGCGCGACCTGGAAGCGCTCGGCAGCCCGCTGCGGGCAGGCGACCTGGAAGCGCACCGCGCGCAATGGAGGACGCCGCTCGTCATGCCGCACTCGCGCGGGATGCTCCACAACATGGCGCCGCCCACCCAAGGCGTGGTGTCGCTGCTGGTCCTCGGCATCCTCGACCGGCTGCAAGTCGAGCGGGTAGATGCCAACAGCGCGGACTACGTCCACTTGTGCGTCGAAGCGGTGAAGCAGGCCTTCGGCGTGCGCGACCGCTACGTGACCGACCCGGCGTACATGGACAGGGATGGCCAAGCGCTGCTGGCGCCGGATCGCATCGATGCATTGGCGGCACGAATCGACCGCCAGCGCGCCGCACCCTGGGGCGCCGGGCGTGGGCCCGCGGACACGATCTGGATGGGCGTCATCGACGGCGAGGGCCGCGCCGTGAGCTTCATCCAGAGCCTGTACCACGAGTACGGCAGCGGCATCGTGCTGGCGGGGTCGGGCGTGAATTGGCAGAACCGCGGCTGCAGCTTCTCGCTCGACGATCGCGCGCTCAACGTGCTGCGCCCGGGACGCAAGCCGTTCCACACGCTCAATCCGGCGCTCGCGTTGCTATCGGATGGACGCACCATGGTGTACGGCAACATGGGCGGCGATGGACAGCCGCAGAGCCAGAGCGCGGTCTTCACGCGGACGGTGCT
>DATLEL010000117.1:0-12143 GCA_035525255.1 Usitatibacter sp. | reverse complement strand
TTCATCATCGCGAACTGCTTGTCGCTGTTGGGCAGCTTCTTGTAGAACTCGACCAGGTCGTCGAAGCTCGCGATGCCGTCCCATTCGCCGCGCATGACGATGGTCGCGGCCTTGATCTTGGTGGGGTCGAGCAGGGGCAGCTTCGAGCACATGTCCACGTAGGTGCCGGTGGGCATGGAATCGTCGAGCGCGAGGATCGCGTCGGCGAACGCCTCGATGGTGCGCTCATCCGCGGTGCCCGGATGGTCGCGGTCGAAAATGCTGTGCACGAAGGCGCGATCGATGGGCCGGCGGTGCATCGCCTGGAACTGCGGCAGCTTCTTCTTGCGTTCCGCAAGGGTGGGGCTTCCCTCGCCGGTCCAGACGAAAGCGTCGAGCGCGAGGCGCGACACGCGCTCGGGATGGCGCTGCGCGAAGAGACCGGCCTTGAGCGCGCCCGAGGAGATTCCGTACATGAGGACCTGCTTGTCGCCCGTCTGCTTGAGGACGTAATCGGTGCCGGCCGCGAGGTCGTCGGCGCCGTTGGAGATGTCGTTGTTCTGCGCGCGATGCTTGTCGGAGCGGCCGTAACCCTCGTTGTCCATGGTCCAGGTGTCATAGCCCAGGCTCGCGAAATATTGCATCGCCGACGAGTCGGCCCTTCCTGGAACGTAGAGGTCGAAAGTCGGTTGCGAAGCCATCGAGGAGCCGTGAACGAAGAAGATCGTGCCGCGCTTCGTGGTGCCGGGCGCGGGCTTGCGATTCCAGAGGAAGAGCTTGATGTCGCCTTTCTTCGTCCAGTGCTCGGTGCCGCCGCTCCAGGTGGTAGTCGATCCATCTGCCATGCGATTCTCCATGCGAAAAGTTCTTCTTCGATCTCTTAGTTTAAGCTAGGCTGCGCTCCCCAAAATCCCGTTTCCAGTGACAGAACCCTTTCCCCATGGCGTCATCGACGGCCCCGCGTCGGTGACCGACGTCGTGCTGAAGGCGATGTCGCGCACGCCCGATGCGCGCCTGCGCGAGCTGATGGAAAGCCTCGTACGAAATTTGCACGAATTCGTGCGTGAGACGCGCCCCACCGAAGAGGAGTTCGAGCACGCGGTGGATTTCCTAGTGCGCCTTGGCCAGGCCTCGGGCGCGGAGAAGAACGAGGTGATCCTCGCCTCGGACCTGCTGGGCCTTTCCACGCTGATCGTGTTGCTGCAGGGGGCACAAGCCGCAGGGGTGACGGACGCGGCGCTGCTGGGTCCGTTCTGGCGGGGAGAATCGCCGTCGTGCCGGTTGGGCGATGACATTGCCCGCGACAGCGGTGGCGGCAAGAGGCTCACGGTGTCCGGTCACGTGCGTGATGCGGGCGGCGCCCCGGTCGCCGGTGCCGTGGTCGACGTGTGGCAGGCCTCTCCGGTGGGCCTCTACGAGAACCAGGACGAGCACCAGCCGGAGCACAATCTCCGCGGGCGCTTCGAGACCGATGCCGCTGGCCGCTTCTACTTCGATACGGTCAAGCCTTCCGGATACCCGGTTCCCACGGACGGACCGTGCGGCGAGCTGCTGCGCGCGCAGCGTCGCCATCCCTTTCGCCCGGCGCACATCCATTTCATGATCTCGCACGAGGGCTATCGCACGCTGGTCACCCAGGTTTTCGACAATGCCGATGCGGCCATCGAAAGCGATGTGGTCTTCGGAGTGACGCCCCGGCTCGCGGGCGATTTCCGCGCGCGCGGGGACGGCACTTTTGCCCTCGAGTACGATTTCGTGCTCGAGCCCGGAACCCGCCGCATTCCAAGGCCACCGCTCCCGTGACTTCGGATTTCGCTCCCCAGGCGCGCCTCGACGGCCGCATCGCCGTGATCGCCGGAGGGCTTGGCGCGGTCGGACGCGCGACCTCCCTGCGGCTGGCCAGGCTCGGCGCCCGCGTGGTGGTGCTGCATCGCAAGCCGGCTGCGGAGGCAGCGGCATTCATCGCATCACTTTCCGGGACGGGACACCTCGAGATCGCGGCGTCGGTGACCGACAGCCCCGCGTTGGCGGCCGCGGCGCGGACGGTGGGTGAGCGCTGCGGAGGCGCGGACATCCTCGTCAACACCGCGGGCTTCACGCAGCCCGTGGCCGCGAACGACCTGGAAGGTCTCACCGACGCGCTCATCGACGACATATTCAAGTCGAACTGGCGCGGCGTGTTCGCCGCGATCCGAGCGTTCCATCCGTTGCTCGCGGCGAACGGCGATGGACTCATCGTGAACGTCTCTTCGATTTCCGCCTTCACCGGCGTGGGCAGCAACCTCGCCTATGCGGCATCGAAGGCGGGGTTGGACGTGCTCGGCAAGGGCCTCGCGCGCGCGCTCGCGCCGCAAGTGCGGGTGATGACGGTTTCCCCGGGCGCGCTGGATTCCGGCTTCGTGCCCGGGCGTGGCGCGGAAGCGCACGCCAAGATCGGAGCCGGCACGCCGTTGAAGCGCATCGGCACGGCGGAGGACGTGGCGGCCGCCATCGAGGCGTGCGCCACGACGCTGCGATTCGCGACGGGTCAGGTCCTGGTGGTCGACGGCGGCCGAGCCCTCTAGGAGACGGCATGAACAACGGCAAGACCTTCATCACCTGCGCCGTCACCGGCAACCTCACCAAGCCGGAGCAGACGCCGCACCTGCCGATCACTCCGCAGCACATCGCCGACGAATGCCTTGCGGCGGCGGGCGAGGGGGCCGCTGCCGTGCACATCCACGTGCGCGATCCGGCGACCGGCAAGCCGTCCATGGACGTGGCGCTCTATCGCGACGTGATGGAGCGCATCCGCGCGCGTGACAGATCGCTCATCATCAACCTCACCACGGGACCGGGCGGGCGCTTCGTCCCGAGCCCGGACGATCCGAAGACCTATGCGCCGGGGACCACGCTGGTGCCGCCACACGAGCGTGTGAAGCACGTGGTGGAGCTCCGCCCCGACGTGTGCTCGCTGGACCTGAACACCATGAACTCCGGCCCGGACGTGGTGATCAATACGCCCGCCAACGTCCGCAAGATGGCGAAGGCAATGAACGACGCCGGCGTGCTGCCCGAGTTGGAGGTGTTCGACAGCGGCGACATCCACCTCGCGCGCGACCTGCTCGCCGAAGGCACCCTCAAGGGGCCGGGCCTCTTCACCATCGTGATGGGCGTGAAATATGGATTCGCGAGCACGCCCGAGACGCTCTTCTATGCACGCCAGATCCTGCCCGCGGGTGCGTCATGGAGCGCCTTCGGCATCGGCCGTGCGGAGTATCCGATGCTCGCGCAGACATGGCTGCTGGGAGGGCACGTGCGCGTGGGCCTCGAGGACAACATCTATCTCTCCCGGGGCGTGCTGGCGAAGAGCAACGCGGAGCTGGTAGCAAAGGCGCGGCGCGTGATCGAGGATCTCGGCGGCGCGGTGGCCAGTGCCGGCGAAGCGCGGGCCATCCTCGGGCTGCGCGCTGCATGAGCGTGCGCGCGCTCAACGTGGCCGCTGCGGCGCGGAGCGCCGAAGCGATCGACGTGGGCGTGGTCGAGTTCGGCAGCAATCGTGACAACCCGGGCGAGGCGGTGATCGAAGTGCACGCGGCCGGCATCAACCCGAGCGATGCGAAGGCGATGCTGGGCCTCATGCCGAGCGCGGTGTTCCCGCGCACGCCCGGAAGGGATTTCGCGGGCGTGGTGATCGACGGCCCGGGCGATTGGATGGGACGCGAAGTCTGGGGCTCCGGGGGCGACATCGGCATCTCGCGCAATGGCAGCCATGCGGAGCGCCTCACGCTTCCACGAGCGGCGTTGAGCGAAAAGCCGCGCGCGCTGTCCATGCTGGCGGCGGGCACGGTCGGGGTTCCGTTCGTGACGGCATATGAAGGATTCCGCCGCAGCGGTATGCCGCGCGCCGACGACGTGGTGGCAATCTTCGGCGCCAGCGGCAAGGTCGGCCAGGCCGCGGTACAGCTCGCCACGCGCGCCGGCGCCACCGTCTTCGCGGTCGATCGCCGAGGCGATGCGCCACGGGGCCATGCTTCACGGCCGGTCCGCTACATCGATGCCAGTCGCGAAAAGGCATCGGAGGTCATTCGCGCCGAGACCGCCGGCCGCGGCGCGCTTCATGTGCTGAACACCGTAGGCAGCCCGTATTTCGCGGAGGCGAATGCCAGCATGGCCAAGCGCGCGACACAGGTCTTCATCGCCACGCAGGAGCGTGCGGTGCCGTTCGACATCTTCGCGTTCTATCGCGGCATGCACACGTACGCGGGCGTGGACACCCTCGCCCTCACCGCGGCCGATTGCGCACCGATTTTCGACGCGCTGCGTCCCGGGTTCGAGGACGGCACGTTGCGCCCCTTCACCGTCGAGGCCGCGGGGACCTACGCGCTCGAGGCGGCAGGCGACGCCTACCGGCAGGTGCTGAAGGGCAGCGCCGAGCGCCTCGCCTTCATGCCGCGAGGCGCGCCATGAACGTGACCCGGTTTTCCGATGCGCCGCAGTACTTCCCGCCGAATCACGAGGGCATGCGCTGCGTGCGGCTCCAAGGCCACGAGGCGGGTCCCGCCACCACGATGTGGCTGGGTGTCTCGGAGATCGCGCCGGGCGGCCATACCGACCTCAAGGGGTCCGGCGTAGAGAAGCATTACGTGGTGCTGCGCGGGGAAGTGACGATGATCGCGCAGGAACCCGGGAAGCCCGTCGAGGAAGCCTTGCTGCGCCTGCACGACTCCTGCCGCATCGCACCGGGCGAAGCGCGGCAAGTCGTCAATCGCGGAACGCAAACCGCGCTGTTGCTGCTCGCCATGCCATTCGCCTGAGGGATCATGAAAGCCATCGTTCGCACCCTGCTTTGCCTTTGCTTGGTCCTGCCGCCGCTGGCAACTGCCCAGTGGCCCGACAAGCCGATCCGCTTCATCGTGCCGTTCACGGCCGGCAGCGGCACCGATATCGTGGCGCGCACGGTCGCGGAGCCGATGTCGCGCGCGCTGGGCCAGCCCATCGTGATCGAGAATCGTCCCGGCGCGGGTGGCACGCTCGGTGCGGCGCAAGTGGCGAAGAGCCCGCCGGACGGCAACACGCTGCTGGTGCATTCCGCCGGCCACGTCGCGAATGCCGCCATCTATCCGAATCTCGGCTACGACACGCTCAAGGATTTCGCGGGTGTCACGCCGCTTGCGAGCCTGCCCAACGTGCTGATCGTCTCGCCGGCGAAAGGGTGGAAGACGGTGCAGGAGCTGGTGGCCAAGGCGAAGGCCAATCCCGGCGCGCTCAACTACGGCTCGGCCGGCAACGGCAGCGCGACGCACATGAACGCCGAGATCTTCCGCCAGTCGGCGCGCTTCGAGGCGCAGCACATCCCCTACAAGGGAACGCCGGAGGCCATGACCGAGACCGCCACCGGGCGCATCGACTATTTCTTCGCGCCGCTGTCGTCGGCGATCCCGCTGATCCGCGACGGCCGCCTGCAGGCGCTCGCCATCGGCACCGCGCAACGCTCGCCGTTGCTGCCGGACGTGCCGACCACTACCGAGGCCGGTTTCGCGCAGTCCGAGTATGTATTCTGGGTCGCGCTGCTCGCCCCCGCCGGTACGCCCCGCGCCATCGTCGAGCGGCTTAACGCCGAGGCATTGAAGGCGCTCGCCTCTCCCGAGGTGCGCGAGAAGCTGACGGTGCTGGGCGCCGAGCCGATGCCCATGAGCCCGGCGGCATTCGATGCGTTCCTCAAGGCGGAGACGGCCCGCATGGCGCAGGTGGTGAAGGACGCGGGGATCAAGGTCCAATGAAACGCCTCCTCGGCGTCGTCCTGCTCGCCTGCGCGACGCTTTCCGCCGGGGCCGCGCAATCGTTGAAGGTGATCGTGTTTCCCGGCGGCTTCAACTGGCCGCTGTGGGTGGCGCGGGAGAAGGGCTTTTTCGTTGCGCAGGACCTCGACGTCGAGGTGACGCCCACGCCCAACTCGGTTTTCCAGATGCAGAACCTCGCGGCCGGCAAGTTCGACATCGCCTTCTCGACGGTGGACAACGTCGTCGCCTACCAGGAGGGGCAGGGCGAGGCGCCGCTCGCGGCGGCACCCGATTTCTTCGTCTTCATGGGCGGGCAGTACGGCGCCGTGCGCCTGGTCGCGCGGCCCGAGATTCGCTCCATCGCCGACCTGAAGGGCCGCAAGCTCGCGGTGGATGCCGCCACCACCGGCTATGCGTTCGTGATGCGCAAGCTGCTGCAGCAGGGCGGGCTCGCCGAATCCGACTACGAGCTGGAGAAGCTGGGCGGCACCGCGGCGCGCGCCGAGGCGCTGCTGCAGGGCAAGACCGACGCCACCATCCTCACCTCGCCGCTCGAGATCGTGCCCGAGGCACGCGGCTTCCGTCGCCTCGCCAACGCGGTGGATGCGATCGGGCCGTACCAGGCGGTTTCCGGTGTGGCGCGGCGCGGCTGGGCGCGCGACAACGCCGATGCGCTGGTGGGCTTCATCCGCGCGTACGTGGAAGCATCCGAATGGCTTCGCAAGCCGGCCAACCGTGCGGAGGCGGTCGCGATCTACCGCCGCAACCTGCCGCAGGCGAGCGAGGAGAGCGCGCAAGCGGCGTGGGACGTGCTGCTCACGGGGCCCGAGGGCTTGCAGCGCCGCGCAGCGTTGAGCCGCGAGGGGGTGGACACGGTGCTGCGGCTGCGCAGCGAATTCGGCCGTCCGCGGAAGCTGCTGACCGACGTCGATCGCTACATCGATGAAACGTACTACCGCAAGGCCGTCCAATGAACCATCGAGGAGAAGTCATGCGCACCCGCTTTCTCGCCGCAACGCTGCTGCTCGCCGCCACCGCTGCTTCCGCGGAGGTGGAGAAGAACAACATGGAGCTGGTGGGCTTCAACGACCTGCAGGCGCGCAGCGCCTACCAGCCGCTGGTCCATCGCCACGGCAACCGCTTCATCGCTTACGTGGGGCACCACGGCGGCAAATCGCTGAACCCGCTCACGGGCCAGGAGGAGGACAACGGCACCTCTATCCTCGACGTGACCGACCCGAAGAGCCCGCGCATGCTGGCGCACATCCCGGGCGAGCCCGGGCAGGGCGAGTCGGGCGGCGCGCAGATGGTGCGAGTGTGCGACGGTGCCACTTTGCCCCGCGCCGACAAGTCCAAGGTGTATCTCCTACGCGTCTACGGGAATGCCGCGCACGAGATCTGGGACGTCACCGATCCCGCGAAGCCCGGGCTGCTCACCACGATCGTCAAGGGCCTCAAGGGCACGCACAAGAACGAGTGGGAGTGCGACTCCGGCACCGCATACCTCGTCTCGGGCGTCGACGGCTGGCGCACGCGGCGCATGACGCAGGTCTACGACCTCGCGGACCCCGCGAAGCCACGCTTCGTGCGCAATTTCGGCCTCGCGGGCCAGCAGCCCGGCAGCCAGGGCGAGGTGCCGACGGAGCTCCACGGCCCGATTTCCACGGGGCCCAAGGGCAACCGCGTCTATTTCGGCTACGGCACCAACAAGGGCGGGATCATGCAGATCGTCGACCGGGAAAAGCTGCTGAATGGCCCTGCCGAGCCCACCGACGCCAACCTGCGCTACCCCGAAGTGGGGCGGCTGGTGACCACGCCCCTTGTCGGCGCGCACACGACCTTCCCGGTCCTCGGCATGGACGTGGCCGAGTTCGCGCGGGACAAGGCCGGGGCGAAGCGGGATTTCGCGGTTGTCGTCAACGAGTCGCTGGTGAACGAATGCGCCGAGGCGCGGCAGATGGTGTGGATCGCCGACATCACCGTGGAATCGAAGCCGTTCAACGTTTCGAGCTATACGGTGCCGGAGGCGAGCGGAAATTTCTGCTCGCGCGGCGGGCGCTTCGGCTCCCATTCCTCCCATGAGAACTTCACCTCCATCTACTACAAGCGCTTGATGTTCATCGCCTTCTTCAACGCCGGGGTGCGCGCGCTCGATATCCGTGATCCCTACCACCCGCGCGAGGTGGGCTACTTCATCCCGGCGGTGACCGACAAGACCGACAAGCGCTGCGTCGGCGAGCGCTGCAAGGTGGCCATCCAGACCAACAACGTGGACGTCGATGACCGCGGGTACATCTACATCGTCGACCGGGCCAACACCGGCCTGCACGTCCTGGAGCTTTCCGGGGAGGCGCGAAAAATCGCGAACTGGCCGTGACGAACCGCGGTCTAATCCCGTCCTGAGATCCGGAGGCGGCCCCCATGAAGATCAGCGACGTGATGACCCCCAACCCCCGCACGGTGCAACTGTCGGACAGCCTGCAGCTGGCCGCGCAGATCATGCGCGACGAGGACACCGGTGCGGTTCCCGTGGTGGAAGACGGCAGCCACGTCGTGGGCATGATCACCGACCGCGACATCGTCATCCGCGCGATCGCCGACGGCGACTTCGACTGCACCATCGACGACATCGTGTCCGACGACGTGATCTGCGCCAGGCCCGACATGACCACCGCCGAAGCCGAGGAGCTGATGAGCGAGCACCAGATCCGCCGCCTGCCCGTGGTGGACGAGGACGAGAACCTGGTCGGCATCGTCTCCCTGGGCGACCTTGCGGTGAAGGAAAACCGCGATGCGCGCACCGGCGACACGCTCGAGAAAATCTCCGAAGGCGTCAAGCGCCACTAGGCAAAGGAAAAGCCCCGCATCGCGGGGCTTTTTTTCAAGCGAACTTCACGCCGCCATCCTCCAGTGGCGTGGTCCTTATGCGCTTCCCCGTCAGCGCGAACACCGCGTTCGCCACCGCCGGCGCAACCAGCGGCACGCCGACTTCCCCGATGCCGCCCGGCTTGCCGCCGCTCTGCATCAGCTCCACGCGCACCGGCGGCACGTCGTTCATTCGCGGCAGCTGGAAGTCGTGGAAGTTGGTCTGCTCCACGCGCCCCGCCTTCAGGGTGATCTTGCTGCGCAGCGCCTGGATGAGCCCCGTGACGACGCCGCCCTCCAGCTGCGCCACCGCCTGGTCGGGATGCACCGCGAGGCCGCAGTCGGCCGCGACGGTGATGCGCTCCAGCTTGACGCGATCGCCGCCGCCCGACACTTCGCAGATCACGGCGATGTGCGTGTCGTAGCACTCCATCGCCGCGACCCCGAATGCCTTGCCGCTACCTGGCGAGGCGCTGTAGCCCGAGGCTTGCACGGCTCGCTGCAGCACCGCCTTCTGCCGCGGCATCTTTTCCAGCATCGCCATGCGGAAGGCCACCGGATCCTGCTTCGCCGCGGCCGCGAGCTCGTCGATGAAGCTCTCCACCGCGAACGCATTGAGCGCGTGGCTCACCGAGCGCCAATAGCCAACGCGCACGCCGACTTCCTCGATGACGGTGCGCAGCTCGAGGTTGGGAATCTCGTACGTGAGGTTGGAGAGCCCCTCGGTCATGAAGGGATCGTTGCCGTCCTTCACTACGGGCGGGAACGCGCGGGCGGTGACCGAGGGCGAGACCATCTTCGAGCTGAACGCCACCAGCTTGCCGTCGGCGACCGCACCGCTCATCAGGTGCAGGCTGGGCGGCCGGTAGAAGTCGTGGCCCATGTCCTCGGGGCGCGTCCACACCAGCTTCACCGGCACGCCGGGCATGGCCTTGGCGATCGCCACCGACTGCACGATGAAGTCGTTCTCCAGGCGCCGCCCGAAGCCGCCGCCGATGAACTGCGGATGGATGCGCACCTGCTCGGGCTTCACGCCGGCCGCCGCCGCTGCCGCACCCTGCGCGCCCTGCGGGAACTGCGTGCTCGCCCAGACATCCACGCCGTCGCGTCCCACGCGCGCGGTGCAGTTCTGCGGCTCGAGCGTCGCATGCGAGAGCATCTGGCAGCTGTAGGTGGCGGAAATCGCGCTCGCGCCGGGATTGGCCCCGACGTCACCCGCCTTCTTCGCGATGAAGCCCGGACGGTCTTTCGCGCGGTCCAGCACGGCGAAGATCGCGGCCGTGTCCACCTTCGCGCCGGCACCCTCGTCCCACTTGATGGCCAAGCCCTCCGCGGCGGTTCGCGCGATCCAGTAATGGTCGGCGATGACCGCGACACCCTCGCCGATATCGACCACCTTGCGAACGCCCTTCCGCTTGTCGGCGCCGGCGGCATCGAACGACGCGACCTTGCCGCCGATGACGGGGCAGGGGATCAACGCGGCGTACAGCATGCCGGGCTGCTTCACGTCGAGCCCGAAGACCGTCTTGCCTCGCGCCTTGTCCGCGCCATCGAGCCGCGGCAGCGGCTTGCCGATCACGGTGAATTGCGTGGCGTCCTTGAGCTTCACGTCCTTGGGCACCGGCTGCTTTGCCGCCGCAGCCGCGAGCGAGCCATACGCGGCGCGCTTCGAGCCGCACACCACGTAGCCGTCCTCGACGCGGCAGTCTCCGGCGCCGACTTTCCATTCCTCGGCCGCGGCGCCCACCAGCATGGTCCGCGCGCTCGCGCCCGCCTGGCGCAACGGTTCCCACGCATCACGCACGCTGGTGCTCCCGCCGGTGAGCTGTCCGCCGAGCATCTTGTTGACGTAGATCGGGTCGACTCCCGCCTGCACTACGGTCACCTTGCGCGGATCGACGCCCAGCTCTTCCGCCAGCAGCATCGCCATGGACGTATGCACGTCCTGGCCCATCTCGTTGCGGTGGCATGTGAGGACCACGCTGCCGTCGGCGCGGACGGTGACCCAGGCATTGGCCTTCGTATCGTCCGCGGCATGCGCCTCGGACACATGGCCCAGGCGAAGCGCGATCATCATTCCCCCGCCGGCCACGGCGGAGACCTTGAGGAACTGGCGGCGGGACCGCGAGGCGAGCGCGCTCATGCTTTGCCCTCCAGGTTGTTCGCGGCGTCGCGGATCGCAGCGCGGATGCGGCCATAGGTACCACAGCGGCAGAGGTTGCCCTTCATCGCGTCTTCGATCTGCGCGTCGCTGGGCCTGGGCGTCGCGGTGAGCAGCGCCGTCGCCGCCATCACCTGGCCCGACTGGCAGTAGCCGCACTGGACAACTTGATTGCGATCCCATGCGGCTTGCACGGCGGAAGCGACCTTGCCCTGGACGCCTTCAATGGAGGTGACCTTCTTTCCGGCGACCGCGGAGAGCGGCGTCACGCATGAGCGCGTGGGCTGGCCGTCCACGTGCACGGTGCACGCGCCGCAGAGCGACGCGCCGCAGCCGAACTTGGTGCCCGTCATCCCGAGATGGTCGCGGAGCACCCAGAGAAGCGGGGTATCCGGCGACGCGTCCACCTGCACGGTCTTGCCATTGAGCAGCAGCGATGCCATGGGGGCCTCCTGAATATTTTTGGGGGATTTGTCGAAGCACAGTGCGACTGCGGAATGCCGAAGTCAACCCAGCGAAACTGTTTCATCGCGTGCTACATTTCGGCCGGTCTCGACGCGCAGGAAGGACAGTCCCATGCGGGGCTTCGCGGTGGCATTGGTGTGCCTTGCGGCTCTCGCGCAGGCGCAGGTGTTCCGCTGGAAGGACGCCGACGGCAAGGTCCACTACGGCGACCGGCCGCCCGCGGACGTGAAGGCGGAGGAGACGAAGATCTACAACATCCCGCGGGAGGATCCGGCGCGTGACGTCGAGGTTTCCCCCGCGGAGATGGAGTACTTCGTCGTGCAGGGATCCACGCTCGCCCACCTGCGCGAGACCATGCGAGAGACCGCGCCCAAGGACGTGGAAGGCGTGCCGCGATGGGGCATGGCGCGCTGGCGGCTGCGGTGGAAGTTCGAGCACGCGCGCGCGGCCGATTGCCGCATCGGCAAGTTCAACATCACCGTGACCTCGCGCCTCATCATGCCGCGCTGGCCCGACCGCGAGAAAGCGCCGCAGGCGTTGCAGGACATGTGGGATCGCTTCTACCGCGCGCTGCTGCTGCACGAGAACGGCCATCGCGACAATGGCATTCGCGCCGCCAACGACCTGGCGCGCCGCCTTCGCGGCATGGCGGCGCATCGCGATTGCGCATCGCTCAACGCCGAGATCGAGAATGTCGGCGCGCGGATCGTGAGCGAGTACGGGCTGGTGGATAAGGCGTACGACCGCAGCACCGATCACGGCGTATCGCAGGGCGCGGTGTTTCGCTAGCGCACAGCGGCAAGGGCTGCCGCGAGCTCCTCCAGGTCCACCGGCTTCACGAAGTGGTAGTCGAACCCGGCGGCCCGTGATGCCGCGCGATCCCGGTCCTGGCCATAACCCGTAAGCGCGAT
>DATLEL010000115.1:0-6590 GCA_035525255.1 Usitatibacter sp. | reverse complement strand
GCTCGGTATAGCCGCCGCAAAGCAACGCGATCAGCAGCGTGGGCTGCGCTCCCGGGACCGCTTTCTGTACGAGGGTCCTCATGCGCGAATTATCCCACGCCCCGCCACCGCCGCCGAGAAAATCAGGGTGACGAATGCGCCCAGGGCGACCGTCGAGCCGATGGCCGCAAGCACCGGGATCTGCGACAGGCCGAGCACGCCGAAGCTCGCGACGGTGGTCAGGTTGGCGAGGGCCAGCGAAGCGAGCGTTCGGGGCGCCGCATCGCCGCCGCCGTGGGCCAGCTTGTCGAAGAACAACGCATAGTTCGACCCGATCGCGATCACCAGCAACAGGCCCACCAGGTGCAGGAGCGAAAGCTGGGTGCCCCGGGCCACATGCCACGCCGCCACCAGCAGCACGCCGGCCAGCAGCGGCGCCATCACCAGCGCCACCCGGCGCGCGCTGCGGAGCGCCCCGTAGAGCAGGGCCACGATCGCGAGCAGGCCCGCCGCGGAAGCGAGCAGCGCGCGCTCGAAATAGCCGGAATAGAGCCGGTTCACCTCGGCCTTGAGGTCGAGGATGAACGCGTCGCCGAGCTTCGCCTCGTCCAGCCGCGCGCGGATCGCCGCAGCGTCGATGGGCTGCGAAGGCGCGGCGCGCAAGCCGAGGAGCGCCGTCCAGCGGCCCTCGCGATCGCGGAAAAGGAGGCCCTCGAGGGCCGCGTCGAGCGCCGTCCCCGCGACCTGCTCGCGGGTGAGGAGGCTTGCGGAACGCGCGCGCTCCGCGTCGGCGATGAAGGGCTCGAGCTTCGCGGCGGCGAGGGGGGAGCCCGTGAGCGCTTCGCGCAGGCTCGCGCGCAGCGTCGCCGCATCGGGCAGGCTCTCCAGCCGCGCGCGCTGCGTGGCGGCGCTCGGCAGGTAGCGCGCCGGATTGTCGTAGCCGGCGAGCTTGCCCTGCGCTACCAGTGGATCCAGCGCTTGCGCGGCGCGCTCCGCCGCGCCCAACGTGGCATCGGCGCTGGCGCCATGCACCGCCACCATGTGCCGCGCGTCCGCGGCGCCCAGGGCGGCCCGCAGTTCGGTATCGACTTGGCGATCGGCGGCCGAGATGGGATTCAGGCTGGAGAGCTCCGGATCCCAGAGCGGGCCCCGATGGAGCGCGAGCACCGCGGCCGCACCGAGGGCGACCAGCGCCACGGCCCACCGCAGGCGATGGGCCGCGCGGCTCGCCACCACCAGGCGCTCGCCCAGCGCCGAGATGTCGCGGATGCGAAAGCTCGCGGGCAGGAGCTGCGGCAGCACGAAGCGCGTGACCGCGGCGGCGACGATGAGTCCCACGATGGAATACACGCCCAGCTGTGCCAGCCCCGGGAGCCCCGAGAACACCAGCGCGGAAAATCCCGCGATGGATGTGAGCACGCCCAGCCGCACCGTCGGCCAGAAGCCCCTGATCCATCCGTCGTCGCCTGCCTGGTCGCCGCGCCCCGCCTGCACGAAGAGGTAGATGGAATAATCCACCGCCTCGCCGATGAGCGTCGTGCCGAAGCCGAGCGTGATGCCGTGCACCGCGCCGAAACCGAGGGAAACCGCTGCGATTCCGGCGAGCGCGCCCGACACCACCGGCACCAGGCCCAGCGCCAGCGCCACCGGCGATCGGTAGACCAGGAGCAGCAGCACGATGACGATTCCCGCGCTCACGGTGGTGAGGCGCTTCACGTCGTGCTCGATCATGGCGCGCGAGCGCGCCGCGAATACGCCCGGCCCCGTCATCACCGCACGCGCATTCGCCGCGGCGGCACCCGCTTCGCTGCGCGCCTTCGCGAACGCAGCATCGAGCGCGGCGATCGCCTCCGCCTGGGCATCGATGTCCGAGCCGGCGGCACGGGTGCGCGCGAGGAGGATGGCGCGCCGGCCGTCGGGCGAGGCCCAGGCGCCGTCCACCACCTGCGGGCCGCCCTCGGGGCGCAGCATCTCCACCACCGCGAGCAGCTCGCCGGTGGGATCCCGCGGCACCAGCGCCTTGGCGAGGAGCCCGGCGGGCGATGCGAGGAGATCGATGGTCTCGGCCACCGCGGCTTTCAATCCCGCGGCGGTGAAGCGCTCCGGGGTCACGTGCGGGCTCAGCACGTAGCGATGCGCGAGCAGCAGGTCGCGCTCCCGCTCGAAGCCCACCGATGCGCCGTTGGCGACGAAGGCGAAGCGCGGATCGGCGCGCAACGCGGCGGCGAGCGCGTGGGAGAGGCGCGCGTGCGTGGACGCATCCGCGCCCTCGATGCCGACCATCACGACGCGCGAGATGGCGCCGTCGCGCAGCTGGTCCACCAGCAGGCGCTGCTCGGGCGTGGGGGCGGAGGGGAGGAACGACGACAGGTCCGCGACGAAGCGCGCCTGGGTGACCGCGAAGATCGCGAGCGCCAGGCCCGCGAGCCAGAGGCCGAGGGCCAGCCGGCGCCCCCTCGGCATCAGCCGGGCCCTGCCGTGATCGTCATCAGCGAGCGGTCGCCGTCGGCCTGGAAGATCTCGACGCTGCGCACGTCGGCCTGCGCACCGCCGATGTCGATGCGCTCCACCAGCGTCGAGATCGCGGGGTCGAGGGGGCGGAGCGCGAGCTTCCATTTCGCGGCACTGCCGTCGAGCGCCACCGAGTAGGTGCGCGTGAGCGCGGCGAGGTCGCCCGCGAGGGTGGCGCGGATGCTTTCCACCAGCACCGCCACGCCGGGATTGTCGTGCAGGCCCATGCCGTAGGTCTTGCCGCCGCGGGTGAGCGTGATGCGGGAGCCGTCGATGACCACGCTCTCCGGCTTCGGGGTCGCGGTGCGCTTCTCCATGCGCGCGGGCGGCGTGAACAGCAGCTCGCCGCTGGAATCCACCGGCTTGTCGAGGAGCTTCATGAACTTGCGCTCGTGGAAGGTGGCGCGCACGGGCTTGCGCTTGGACAGCATCTCGAAGAGCTGCGCGGTGCCGAAGTCGGCCGCGGGGAGCGGCAGGGCGCAGGCGAGCAGCAGCGCGGCGAAGAGGGCCCTGGTCATTGGCGGTGCGCCCAGAAATCGAAGAAGTTGAACCAGTTGTCGGGTGCGGCGCGGGCGTAGTGCTCCAGGCGGCGAGCGTAGGCCGCGATCGCCTCGCGCACGCGCAGGTCGCGCTCGGCGCGGGTGATCCCATCGAGCGCGGTGAAGTCGGCGAGCGGCTCGAAGTGCATCTCGTAGCGGTTGCCGCCGCGGTAGAGGCCCGCCATGAAATACACGCGGCGGCGAAGGGCCGCGGCCATGCGCATGGGGCCGGTGGGGAAGGCCGCGGGCGCGCCGAGGAAATCGATGTCGATGGTGGCCTCGGGCCCGAAGGTGCGGTCGGCGAGGACGCCGACGAGCGCCCCGCCCTCGAGGCGCGCGGTGAGCTCGATCATCGAATCCACCCGCCCCAGGTTCACGATGTCGCGCGACGCGTCCGGGGCGATCGCCGACAGTGCCGCGCGCACCTTCTGTGCGTTCGCCTCGTACATCGCCATGGCCACCTCGCGGTGGGCCAGGTGGTGGCCGCAGGCGCGCATCGCCTCGAAGCTGCCGTGGTGGCCGCCCATCAGCAATGCGCCCTCGGCGCCGAACACGTCCTTGCCGTGGACCTCTATCTCGAACAGGTCGAAACGGCCCTTGAGGAAATAGACGCGGTCGTGGATGGTGGAGGCGAAGGTGAGGAACGTGCGGTGCTGCTCGGCGAGCGTCGGCTTCCGCCCGAGGCAGCGCGCGAGGAAATCGCGCGTGGCGCGGCGCGCGGCGCCGCCGGAGGCGAAGAAATAGAACGCGATCACACGCAGTAGAACGCGCGAAGCACGCCGGCCGATGACCACCGAGAGCCACACCATGAAGCGCACCAACGGCAGGCTGCCGCGCTCGTGGCGGCGCGTCCACTCCGGCGCCGGCGACGTGGTGCTCATGCCCGCGCCCCCGCGAGCACGCCGCTCGCCACGACGCCCTCCGGCGACCGGATCTCGAAGCGCACGCCATCACCGCTCTCCTCGTGCGCCAGCGTGAGCGCCGTCCCCGGCGTCACCGGCCTCACGAACTTGGCGCTGGACACCGAAAAAATGGGGTCTGACCCCAATTCTTTTGCGATTGCGGCCAGGGCTTCCGCCAGCAGCACCACCGCGGGAAGGATGGGTCGCCCGGGGAAGTGCCCGGCGTAGGCGGGATGATCGCGCGCGACGTCGAGCGCGGTCTCGGTCACGGGATCAGCGCTTGCGCGCGGAGGCGGCGAGGGCGCGCAGCGCTTCGCGCGGCAGCTTGCCGGATAGCGCCCGCGGCAGGCTGTCCACCAGCAGCAGCGGGCGCGGCATGAAGGCCGGATCGACGCGCTGGCGCAGCTCGGCGAGGATCGAGCGCGCGTCGAGGCCGGGGGCCACGGCGAACGCGGTGAGGCGCGTGACGCCATCGCCGGGAGCATCGTCGGGCAGGAAGAAAGCCCCGTCGACGACCCCGGGGATCGCGGTCAGCTGGTGGTTCAGGTAGCCCAGCGAGTTGCGCTTGCCGGCGATGTTCACCATGTCGGAAGAGCGCCCGTGCAGCAGGAAGCGCGTGCCGTCGCCGCGCACTTCGATCACGTCCTGCAGCGGCGTGGGCGACTCGACGTGGGCGCCCGAGCACATCGCCTGCTCGCCCTCGTTCCACAAGCGCAGGCCGTCCAGCGCATGCCACTCCACCGATTCCGTCGGACGCCGCGTGGCGACCTGTCCGGCTTCGGTGCAGCCGTAGATCTCGTACACCTGCGCGCCGGTGCGCTCCTCGGCCTGGCGCGCGAGGCCCACGGACAGCGGCGCCGTCGCGGACACCATCGTCTCGATGTGCCCGGCGCCCTCGCTCTCCATCCACGCGCGCAAATGGAACGGCGTGGTGAAGAGGATGCGCGGGGGCGCGGCCGCCTCGATGGCTGCCTCGATGTCCGCCGGAAAGTAGAGGCGCTCGCCGGTGAGCGTGGCGCCGGTCACCAGCGGCAGCATCACGGTCGACTCGAAGCCGTACATGTGCTGCGGCGGCACGGTGCCGAAGATCGTGTGGCTGGCGCCCACCGCGAGGCGCTTCGCCTCGCCGCGCATGTCCACCACCAGGCTGCCCCACGTCTTGAAGTGCGGCTGCGGCTCGCCGGTGGAGCCCGAGGTGAAGACGCAAGCGACCACCTGATCGGCCGCGATCTGCGGCACCTCGAAGCCGTGGCGTGCCGGTGCCGCGTTCTCCTGGAGGAGTGCCCCCAGCTCGAAGCGCGGGAGGGCCAGCGCCGTATCGGGATCGTCGGTGATGTAGTACACGTCGGGCGCGAAGGCGAGCATCGCCTTCACCACGTTGGGGGTGGTCGTGGGCGGCAGCAGCGTGGTCTGCCCCCGGCAGATCGCGGCACAGAGCGCCACCGCGAACAGGTAGCGGTCGCCGCAGGAATTGAGGACGTGGTTCGCGGCCGGGAGTGCGGCGGCAACGCGCTCGACGTCGGCGAGGAATCGCGCCGCGGTGATCGCGACGCCGCGCCGGCTCGCGGCGATTGATTCCGCGCGCCGGTGCCCGATCAGCGGGTAGAGGAGGGAAGCGCTCGCGCGGCGGGGAAGCGAGGACATCGCGCGCGTCAGCCTAGCGGGTGGACTCGAGCCGAGCCGCGCCGAGGTGGCGCGAGAACGCGCGGATCCCACCCAGGATGCCGACGCGATGCCAGTGCGGCAGCACGCGCAGGCGGATGCCGTACTCGACCAGGAACATGCCGCCGATGGCGATCGGGCTCGCGATGTTGGCGAGGAACGACCAGGCCGCGACGAAGTGGCCGAGATAGAGCAGGCAGGAGAGCGTGAAGAGCGTGGCGAAGAGGACGGTCCACGCGAGGGTAACCTGCCGGGTGTAGCGCTCCACTTCCGGGGGAAGCGTTTCGTGCAGCATGCGCGCGAAGCGCGTCACCAGCGGCTCCGCTCCCGCGCGCAACGTGCGCCCGAAGAGGAGTGCCAGCAGCAGGTTGGCGGCCGCGTGCTCGACGAAGAACACGCTGAAGAAATTGCGTTGCAGCGCATCCCAGCCGAGCCACAGGCCGATGGCGGCGAGCGCCAGCAGGGCGGCGAAGGCGACCCGTCCGCCGGCCCGCCGCAGCGTCCACGCGAGCAGGCCCAGCAGCGGCACGAGCGAAAGCAGCGCGCCCCAGGCGGGCGGCAGGCTTTCCACCAGGGCGGCATGCGCGAGCAGCGCGAAGCTCACCGAGGACAACACCGCCAGCACCACGACGAGCCGCTTGCGCCGCTCGCCGGTCACTTCGTTCTCCGCTCCGCGACGTGGGACGCGAGGGCGTTGAGCGAGCGGAAGATGCGGGCGTTGTCCTGGTCGTCTTCCTTCAGCTTGAAGCCGTAGCGCTTGGAGACCACCAGGGCCACTTCGAGGATGTCGATGGAATCGAGGCCGAGGCCCTCGCGATACAGCGGAGCCTCGGGATCGATCGCGGCCGGGGCCACTTCGAGGTTCAGCGCGGAGACGACCAGCCCCGCGATCTCGTGGACGAGATTCGCATCGACGGCATGGCCATTGGCGGGGACGTTCTCCGGCGAGCTGGGCATCGGGTTCGCGGCCCTCTCGGAATGGGGCCGTTCAGAGTGA
>DATLEL010000103.1:0-2023 GCA_035525255.1 Usitatibacter sp. | reverse complement strand
GCCGTGGCGCTGATCCGGAAATCGCTCGGCGGCCGCGTTCCGCTGATCGGTTTCTCGGGAAGCCCGTTCACGCTCGCCTGCTACATGATCGAGGGCGGGGGCAGCGACGACTTCCGGCTGGTGAAGTCGATGCTCTACTCGCGCCCCGACCTGCTGCATCGCATCCTCGAGATCAATGCTTCGGCGGTGGCGGCGTACCTCAACGCCCAGATCGCCGCCGGGGCGCAGGCGGTGATGGTGTTCGACACCTGGGGCGGCGCGCTCTCCGACGCGGCGTTCGAGGAGTTTTCGCTCGCCTATTCCCGAAAGGTGCTGGCGGGCGTCACCCGCGAGCATGAAGGGCGGATCGTGCCGCGCGTCCTGTTCACCAAGGGCGGTGGCCTCTGGCTGGAGAAGATCGCGGCGGCGGGCGCCGATGCGCTCGGCGTCGACTGGCAGACACCGCTGGGCGACGCGCGCAAGCGTGTCGGGGCGCGCGTGGCGCTGCAGGGGAACATGGATCCCATGGCCCTCTTCGGCACCCCCGAGGCGATCGAGCGCGAGGCGCAGCGCGTGCTGGACGCGTTTGGCGCGGGCCCAGGACACGTCTTCAACCTCGGCCACGGCATCTCGCAGCACACGCCGCCGGAGCACGTGGCAGCACTCGTCGCCGCAGTGCACGCGCGCTCCGTCGGGGCTCATGCGGCCTGAGTAGTGTCAAGAAATATATTTGCGTCAATGTGATTGCTTATTCACACACGCGTCGATTACCGCATGGGCTGGCAAGCGGCTTGGCGGGCTTGTCACGAAAGCCAGAAAACGCATTAAAAACATCGGCCTGCGCGGCATTCCTGAACCGTCGCCGGAGGCAAGCGCCGCAAAGTGACCGTTGCGGGACCGCGCGGATCACACCTATTCACAGACTTATCCACAGGCTGTGCACCCCGCCACGGCGCACGTTGCGACAATGAAATTCGTCCGCGTGGCGCTCGACGTGCCGCTCGAAGAAAGCTTCGATTTCGTCTCGCCGCCGGGCGTGGAAATCGCACGCGGCGCGTTGGTGATCGTGCCTTTTGGACGCAGCAGGAAGGTGGGCGTGGTGGTGGGCCATGCCGACCACAGCGACATCCCGCGCCAGCGCTTGCGGCAGGTCGAGTCGCTCGTCGACGACGTGGCCCCCTTCACCCCGGCCGAGCTGGAGCTCTTCGAGTTCTGTGCGTCGTACTACCAGCGCGCCCTGGGCGAAGTGATCGCGGCAAGCCTGCCCCCGCGCTTGCGGCAGGTGAGCCGCCGCCGCCTTGCCGCCCCGTCCGCACCCGCGGCGGCTGCGCGATTCACGCAACCGGTCACGCCGAGCGCGGAGCAGGCCGCCGCGATCGCGGCGGTGCTGGACGGCCGCGACCGTTTCCATCCGGTTCTGCTGCAGGGAGTGACCGGCAGCGGCAAGACCGAGGTCTACCTGCACCTCATCGCCGACGCCATCGCGCGCGGGCGCCAGGCGCTCATGCTGGTGCCGGAGATCGGCCTCACGCCGCAGTTCGAAGACCACGTCCGCGAGCGTTTTCCCGGCACGACGCTGCATGCCGCGCACAGCAACCTGGCGCAGGGGGAGCGGGCGGCGGCGTGGCTGGCTGCGCAGTCCGGAGCAGCGCAGGTGGTCCTGGGCACTCGGCTGGCGGTGCTGATGCCCTTCCGTGACCTCGGCTTGGTGATCGTGGACGAGGAGCACGATGCCTCGTACAAGCAGCAGGAGGGACTGCGCTATTCGGCGCGGGACGTCGCGGTGCGCCGGATGCAGCGGCTGGGAATCCCGGTAGTGCTCGGCTCGGCGACACCCTCCCTGGAAAGCGTCGCCAACGCGCGGGACGGCCGCTACGTGTTGGCCCGCCTCGATGGCCGCGCGGCCGCCGGGGCGGCAATGCCGGTCATTCGGACCGTGGACACGCGCGCCGACAAGCCGCAGGAAGGGCTCAGCCACGCGCTGATCCTCGCCATGCGGGAGCGTCTTGCCCGTGGCGAGCAGTCGCTGGTGTTCCTCAACCGC
>DATLEL010000098.1:0-12345 GCA_035525255.1 Usitatibacter sp. | reverse complement strand
GACCCAGTAGACCGTCTCGCCGCGCGGGTTCTTGCCGGCCACCACCGGTTGCGCCTTGTGGCGCCGGCCGAGGCGCGTGACCTCCATGCCCTTCAACGCTTCGTAGGGAACATCAGGCACGTTCACGTTCAGCAGCACCGGGGCGCCGAAGGGCGCGCGCGACAGGCGCTCCACGATGTCACGCGCCACGCGTGCGGCGGTCGCGTAGTGCACGAACTCCTTGCTCGTAAGCGAGACGGCGATGGACGGGATGCCGAGCAGATAGCCTTCGGTCGCGGCGGCGACAGTGCCGGAATAGAGCGTGTCGTCGCCCATGTTGGAGCCGCTGTTGATTCCGGAGACGATCACGTCGGGCTCGAAGTCGAGGATGCCCGTGACCGCCATGTGGACGCAGTCGGTGGGCGTGCCGTTCACGTAGAAGAAGCCATTGTGCGCGCGGTGCAGCTGCAGCGGCCGGTCGAGCGTGAGCGAGTTGGAGGCGCCGCTGCGATCGCGCTCGGGAGCCACGACCGTGATCTCCCCGAGCGGGGCGAGACCCTCGGCGAGGGCGGCCAACCCGGGCGCGAAGTAGCCGTCGTCGTTCGAGAGGAGGATGCGCATGCTGGACGAAAATTATACCGGGCCGGGATAGAATCGGCGCTTTCGCCCTCCCCCGCCCCCATGAAACCCTGCGCACGCCGTGCCCTGCTCGCCGCCCTGCTCTGCTCGACGTCGTTCGCCGCCCCCGCCGCGCTCGACGTCGCCGGGCTCGACCGCAACGTCGATCCCTGCCGCGATTTCTACCAGTTCGCCAATCGCACGTGGCTCGAGAGCACGCAGATTCCCGACGACCGCGCGCGCTGGGGAACCTTCGAAATCATCGCCGCGAGGAACGAGCAGGTACTGCTGAAGGCTTTCGACGAGGCGCTCGCGCGTCCGCTGCCGCCGGCCGGCAGCGCGGAGCGCAAGGCGATCCAGTACTACGCGAGCGGCATGGACCAGGCCGCGATCGAGCGCGCCGCATTGAAGCCGCTGGAACCCCTGTTCGCGCGCGCGCGCGCGACGAACAATGCCGCCGAGCTCGCGAAGACGCTTGCCTTCCTCCACGTCCACGGCGTCCGCGCCGGCTTTTCGTTCGACGTGGAAGTCGACCGCCGCGACTCCACGCGCTACCTCGCGGAAATCGAGCAGGGAGGGCTGGGGCTGCCGGACCGCGACTACTATTTCCTCGATGACGAGCGCAGCGCCAGGCTGCGCGACGGGTACCGCAAGCACGTGCAGCGGATGTTCGAGCTTGCGGGCGACGCGCCGGAAGCCGCCGCGCGCAACGCGGCGAGCGTGATCGCCCTCGAGACGGAGCTCGCGCGCGCCTCCTGGACGCGCACCGAGCGCCGCGACGAGGTGAAGAACTACAACCGCGTGGGCCTCGACGCGCTCACGACCGCCACGCCCGGCTTCCCCTGGCCGCAATATCTCGCCGAGCTCGGCGCCGCGAAGGCACGCGACATCAACATGCGCCAGCCGCCCTTCTTCGCGGCGTTCGCGAAGCTCGCCGCCGAGCGCCCCGCGGCGGAATGGCAGGCGTACCTGCGCTGGCAGGTCCTGCATGCGACCGCGGAGAAGCTGCCCGAGCGCTTCGAGCAGGAAAATTTCGATTTCTTCAGCCGCCAGCTCGCCGGCACCAAGGTCGCCGCGCCGCGCCATCGGCGCGTGATTCAGGCGATGGGCGGCCCGTACGGCGAGCAGGGCCTTGGGCAGGTCATCGGCCGCATGTTCGTCGAGCGCACGTTCTCGCCCGAGGCAAAAGCGCGCGCGCTCGAGCTGGTGCGCAACGTGAAGGCCGCGCTCGGCGATCGCCTGCGCGAAGTCGAGTGGATGACCGAGGAAACCCGCGCCCGCTCGCTGGAGAAGCTCGCGGCGATGGAGATCAAGATCGGCTATCCCGACCGCTGGCGCGATTTCTCCGACGCGGACGTAGGCCCCTACAGCTTCGCGGACAATTGGCTGCGCGCGCGCGCTTTCGACACCCGCCGCGACCTGGCCAAGATCGGCACGCCGGTGGATCGCGGCGAGTGGCTGTTGTCGCCTCACATCGTGAACGCGTACTACAACCCGACCCTGAACGAGATCGTCTTCCCGGCGGCCATCCTGCAGCCGCCCTATTTCGACGCGAAGGCCGACGACGCGGTGAACTACGGCGGCATCGGCATGGTCATCGGCCACGAGATCACGCACGGCTTCGATGACCGCGGCCGGCTCTACGACGCCAGGGGCAACATGCGTGAATGGTGGACCGCCGAGGACTCGCGCCGCTACGCGGAGCGGGCGCAGCGCATCGAGCGCCAGTACGGCGGCTTCGACGGCGTGGAAGGGGTGAAGGTGAACGGCAAGCTGACACTGGGCGAGAACATCTCCGACGTGGGCGGCCTCAAGATCGCGTACTACGCGCTGCAGAAGGCGCTCAAGGAGAGGCCCGCGCAGCCCATCGACGGGCTCACCGCCGAGCAGCGCTTCTACGTGTCTTTCGCCCAAGGCTGGCGCAGCCGCGCGCGCCCCGAATGGGAGCGCAACTCGCTCCTCACCGGCCAGCACTCGCTGCCGCGCTTCCGCGTGCGGGGGCCGCTCGCGCACTCGCCGGAATTCGCGCGCGCGTTCTCCTGCGAAGCGAGCACCGCGCTCCTGGCGGAGCCGGACCGCGCCAACATCTGGTAGCCCGGGTGCAACCGGACCCGCTATTCGACGTGCGCGGCAAGGTGGCGCTGGTCACCGGCGCCTCGAGCGGCCTGGGCGACCATTTCGCCCGGACACTCGCGGCGCGCGGCGCGACCGTGGTCGCGGCGGCGCGGCGCACCGATCGGCTCGAGAAGCTGGTGGTGGAAATCACTCGCGAAGGCGGCAAAGCATTTGCCGTGACGCTCGACGTAGCGAACGCGGCAAGCGTCGACTCCGCCCTCGCGCAGGCGGTGCAGGCCGCGGGCGCGCCGGACATCGTGGTCAACAACGCCGGGGTCGCGCAGGCCAAGCCCTCCCTCGACCTGACCGAAGCCGACTGGCGGCAGGTGATGGACACCAACCTGGACGGCGCGTGGCGCGTGGCGCAGGCGAGCGCGCGCGCGATGATCGCGGCGAAGAAGCCCGGCAGCATCGTCAACATCGCCTCCATCCTCGGCTTGCGCGTCGCGACATCGCTCCTGGCCTATACCACCGCCAAGGCGGCCCTCATCCAGGCGACCCAGGCCCTCGCGCTCGAGTGGGCGCGTCACGGCATCCGCGTGAACGCGATCGCTCCCGGCTACGTGGAGACCGACATCAACCGCGGCTTCTTCGCGACCGAGGCCGGGCAGGCGATGGTGAAGCGCGTGCCGCAACGGCGCATCGGACAGCCCGCCGACCTCGACGGCGCCCTGCTGCTGCTCGCCTCGGGCGCCTCGGGCTACATGACGGGCAGCACGGTGGTGGTGGACGGCGGCCACCTGGTGAGCTCGCTCTGATGGACTTCGCGCTGTCGCCGGAGGCGAAGCGCCACCGCGACCGCTTCCGCGCATTCGTGCGCTCCGAAGTCCTGCCCTACGACACCACCCCGGAATCGTTCGACGAGCACGACAACATCCGCGAGGAGCTGCTGCAGACGCTGCGCGACCGTGCGAAGGAAGCGGGCGTCTGGGCGCCGCAGATGCCGCGTGCGCGCGGTGGGCAGGCGCTGGACGTCGCCACCATGGCGGCCTGCTACGAGGAGCTCAACTACTCGCTCTTCGGCCCGGTGGCCTGCAATTGCGCCGCCCCCGACGACGGCAACATGATGGTGCTGGAGAAAGTGGCGAGCGAGGCGCAGAAGGAGCGCTGGCTGCAGCCCATCGTCGATGGACGCGTGCGCTCGGCATTTGCCATGACCGAGCCCCATCCCGGCGGCGGCTCCGACCCGTCGATGATCCTGACCGAGGCCACGCGCCGCGACGATCGCTGGCTGGTGCACGGCCGCAAGTGGTTCATCACCGGGGCCGGCGTCGCGCAGCACTTCATCCTCGTGGCAAAGACCTCGAACGATGCCCGCCGTGGCCTCACCGCCTTCCTGTTCGACCGCGACCAACCGGGCTGGCGAATCGTGCGGCGCATCCCGATCATGGGACCCGAGGAGCACGGCGGCCACTGCGAGATCGAATTCGACGGCCTGGAGATCGCGGACGAGAACCGCCTCATGGGCGTGGGCGACGGCCTGAAGCTCACCCAGATCCGCCTCGGCACGGCGCGCCTCACCCATTGCATGCGCTGGCTCGGGCTCGCTCGGCGCTCGCTCGACATCGCCGCGGACTACGTGGCCGAACGCGAGACCCAGGGCCGCCGGCTCGCCGAGCGCGAATCGGTGCAGATGAAGCTCGGCCACTGCGCGATGCAGGTCGAGATCGGGCGCCTCCTCACCATGAAGGCGGCGACCCTCCTCGACCGCGGCGATTTCGCGCGGAAGGAGATCTCCATGGCCAAGGTGCACGTCGCCGACACCTTGCACCTGTGCGCCGACACCGCGATCCAGCTCTGCGGCGCGCGCGGCTATTCCCGCGACACGCCGCTCGAATGGATCTACCGCTATGCGCGCCAGGCGCGGCTCGTGGATGGCGCGACCGAAGTGCACCAGCAAGTGCTGGCCCGGCACTTCATGGAGGAGCGGGGGGAGTTCTGGCGATGGGCCTGAAAACCCGGCTCGCCGCGGCCCTGCTGCTCGCCGGCGCCCTGGCGGCGCGCGCCGAGCCCTATTCAGGGCCGCTCTTCGATGCCCACCTGCATTACAACGACGATGCACGCGGGCCGTACCCGGTGGCAGCGGCGTTCGCGCTTTTTCGCTCCAACGGGGTGCGGGCGATCCTCGCCAACAGCCGGCCGAACGACGGCACTCGCGTCCTGTTCGAGGCGCGCGGCGCCGACCCCGCGCTCGGCGTCGAGGTGGTGCCCTTCATCCGCGTGTACCGGGACCGCGGCGACTACGGCACCTGGCAGGACAACCGCGCCATCCACGCGATGATCGTCGAGGAGGAGAAGCGCGGTTACTACAAGGGCATCGGCGAATTCCACGTGCATGGCAGGGCCGCCGACACGCGCGTCCTAAAGGACATCGTCGACTTTTCCGTCGCCCGGGGCCTGGTGCTGCACGCCCACAGCGACGATACCGCGATCGAGATCCTCTTCGCGCACAACCCGAAGGCGCGCGTGATCTGGGCGCACACCGGCTTCGGCACGCCCCCCGCGCGCGTCGAGGAGATGCTGCGCAAGTACCCGGCACTCTGGGGTGAGCTCTCGTACCGCTCCGGCGTCGACAGCGCGGAGTGGAAGGCGCTCTTCACCCGCCATCCCACGCGATTCATGGTGGGCTCCGATACGTGGGTGAATGAGCGCTGGGCGAGCTATGCGTCGCTCATGGACGGGTACCGCCGCTGGCTGGGCGAGTTGCCACACGCGGCCGCGGAGGCGATCGCCTGGCGCAACGCGGCGACGCTCTTCGCGCTCCGGCCCTGAATCCGCGCTATTCGTAGTCCGCCATCGGCGGACACGAGCACACCAGGTTGCGATCGCCGTACACATTGTCCGCGCGCCCCACCGGCACCCAGTATTTGCCGTCGCGCAGCGACTTCACCGGATAGGCTGCGAGCTCCCTCGAATAGCCGCGCTTCCATTCGTCGGCGGCCACCACCTGCGCCGTATGCGGCGCATGCCGGAGCGGATTGTCCTCGCGGTCCATGCGCCCTTCCTCGACCGCGCGGATCTCCTCGCGGATGGCGACCATCGCGTCGCAGAAGCGGTCCAATTCCTCCTTCGACTCGCTCTCTGTGGGCTCCACCATGAGCGTCCCCGCGACCGGGAACGACATGGTGGGCGCGTGGAAGCCATAGTCGATGAGGCGCTTCGCGACGTCCTCGACGCCGATGCCGGAGCTCTCCTTCAGCGGGCGCAGGTCGAGGATGCATTCGTGGGCCACCAGGCCGCCGGGCCCGGAGAAGAGCACCGGGTAATGGATCGCCAGGCGCTTCGCCACGTAGTTGGCGTTCAGGATCGCGACCTCGGTAGCCGCCGCCAGGCCCTCGCTTCCCATCATCTCGATGTACATCCACGAGATCGGCAGGATGGAGGCGCTGCCGTAGGGGGCTGCGCTCACCGCGCCGATCGCGTCGCCGCCAGCATCGAGGTAGCGATGACCCGGCAGGAATTTCGCGAGGTGCGCCGCGACCGCTACCGGACCCACGCCGGGGCCGCCGCCGCCGTGCGGGATGCAGAAAGTCTTGTGCAGGTTCAGGTGCGACACATCGCCGCCAAACTCCCCCGGTGCGCACAACCCCACCATGGCGTTCATGTTGGCGCCGTCCACGTACACCTGGCCGCCGTAATGGTGGACGATGCGGCAGGCCTCGACGATCCCTTCCTCGAATACGCCGTGCGTCGAGGGGTACGTCACCATGATCGCGGCGAGGCGCTCGGCATTCTGCGCGGCCTTGCTCTCGAGGTCTGCGAGGTCGACGTTGCCCTGGGGATCGCAGCCCACGACGACGACCTGCATGCCGGCCATCTGCGCCGATGCCGGGTTGGTGCCATGGGCGGAGCTGGGAATCAGGCAGACGTCGCGCCGTGCCTCGCCGCGGCTCTCGTGCCACTTGCGAATGATGAGGAGGCCGGCGTACTCGCCCTGGGAGCCGGCGTTGGGCTGGATCGAGACTGCCGCATAACCGGTCGCCCGCGCGAGGCGCCCTTCCAGGTCCTCGATCAGCTCGCGATAGCCGAGCCATTGGTCCGCGGGCGCGAACGGATGGATGTGCGCGAACTCGCGCCAGGTCACCGGGATCATCTCGCTGGTGGCGTTCAGCTTCATGGTGCACGAGCCGAGCGGGATCATCGAGCGGTCGAGCGCTACGTCCTTGTCTGCGAGGCGGCGCAGGTAGCGGAGCATCTCGGTCTCGGAGTGGTGGCGGTTGAAGACCGGATGCTGCAGGAACGGGGAAGTCCGCGCGCGCGACGGCGGAAAGCCCGCGGCCAGCCCGCGCTCAACGTCGTCGACGCTGAAGTCGAGCGGCTTCCCGGCGAAGAGGCGCCATAACGCCTCGACATCGGCGCGCGTCGTGCTCTCGTCGAGCGAGATGCCGAATCGATCTGTCCCGAGCAACCGCAGGTTGATGCAGTGCTCACGGCTGCGTCCGAGGATCGCCGTGCCCCGCCCCGGGGCATGCACCGTAAGCGTGTCGAAGAGCGCGCCGGTGGGAACCTCGAACCCGAGTCGCTGCAAGCCCGCCTTGAGGATGGTGGCGAGACGATGCACGCGTTGCGCGATCCGCGTGAGACCCGCGGGCCCGTGGTACACCGCGTACATCGAGGCCATCACGGCGAGCAGGACCTGGGCGGTGCAGATGTTGGAGGTCGCCTTCTCGCGGCGGATATGCTGCTCGCGCGTCTGCAGCGCGAGCCGGTAGGCGGTGCTCCCCTGCGCATCGAGGGTCACGCCGACCAGGCGGCCGGGCATGCTTCGCTTCAACGCATCGCGCACCGCCATGTAGCCGGCGTGGGGACCGCCGAAGCCGATGGGCACGCCGAAGCGCTGCGCGCTGCCGACGGCAACGTCCGCGCCCCATTCACCCGGAGGCGCGAGAAGCGTGAGCGAGAGCAGGTCCGCGGCCGCGACCAGGTGCGCGCCGCGCTGGTGGAGCGCGGCGGCGAGCGGCGCGAAGTCGCGCACTTCGCCATCGGCGCCCGGGTACTGCACCAAGGCCCCAAATGCGTCCACGCCCGCAAGATCCGCCGCGGGCAACACGCGCACCTCGATCCCGAGCGGCTCGGCGCGCGTGCGCACCACGTCGATGGTCTGCGGAAACACGTCGTCGGCCACCGCGAACACGCGCGAGGCGCTGCGCGTGGAGCGCAGGCAAAGCGTCATCGCCTCGGCCGCCGCCGTCGCTTCGTCGAGCATCGACGCGTTGGCGATGTCGAGGCCGGTCAGGTCGGCGACCATGGTCTGGAAGTTGATCAGCGCCTCGAGGCGGCCCTGCGAGATCTCCGGCTGGTACGGGGTGTACGCCGTGTACCAGGCCGGGTTCTGGAACACGTTCCGCAGGATCACGCCCGGCGTGTGGGTCTCGTAATAGCCCTGGCCGATGTACGACTTGTAGACCTGGTTCTTTTCGGCGATGGCGCGCAGGTGGGTGAGCGCCTCGGCTTCGCTGCGCGGCTCACCGAGGTCCATGGCGCGCGTGCGCCGGATGGCTCGCGGCACCACGGCATCGATGAGGGCTTCCCGCGAGGCGAAGCCGAGAGAGGCGAGCATCGCGGCCTGGTCGGCCGCATCCGGGCCGATGTGGCGCCGCTGGAAGGCTCCGTGGTCCTCGAGCTCGCCAAGGCTGGGAAGGGTCTGCGGATGAACCGGCGTATCGGGCATCGGGTGCCTTTCAGGTCGCGGATTTCTCGTACGCCGCGGCGTCGAGGAGCTTGTCGAGATCAGCCGCGGTATCGGGCCTGATGCGGTACATCCATGCGGCGAACGCATCCTCGTTCACTTTCTCGGGGGCGGCGCCGAGCTCGCCGTTGGCGGCGACGATCTCGCCCGCGAATGGCGCGTAGATATCCGAAGCCGCCTTGACCGACTCCACCACGCCGACCGATTCGCCCGCGGCGACCTTGCGGCCCGGCTGCGGCGCCTCGACGAACACGATGTCGCCCAGCTGCTCCTGGGCGTGGTCGGTGATGCCGACGCTCACGGTGCCGTCTGCTTCGCGGCGGGCCCACTCGTGGGAGGCGGTGTAGCGCAGGTCCTTCGGCAGCTTCATGGACGTCCTTTCATGTCGTGAGTATTTTTCCGTGGCGCACGAAGGGCGGCTTCACCACTCGCGCGGCGAGCGGCTTGTCGCGCACCATCACCTCCACGCGGTCGCCGGGTGCGGCATCGAGCGGCAGCCGGGCCAGCGCGATCGACTTCGCGAGCGTGGGCGAGAAGCTGCCGCTGGTGATTTCGCCTTCGCCCCCGGCGGCGCGCACGCTCTGGTGGGCGCGCAGCACGCCGCCCGTACCCTCCAGCACGAGGCCAAGGAAGCGGTGCCGCTGGCCACGCGATTCGAGTGCCGAGCGGCCGATGAAGTCGCGCTGCGATTTCAGGTCGACCGTCCATGCGAGGCCGGCGTCGAGCGGTGAAGTGGCGTCGTCCATGTCCTGTCCGTAGAGGTTCATGCCGGCCTCGAGGCGCAGCGTGTCGCGGGCACCCAGGCCCGCGGGACGCACGCCCGCGTTCACCAGGGCCTGCCAACTTTCCACGGCGCGCGTCGCGGGAAGCACGACCTCGAAGCCGTCTTCCCCCGTGTAGCCGGTGCGCGCCACCATCATCTCGCCCACCAGCGCCGCGTTGAAGGGCGCGAGCTCGCGCGTGGCACCCGCGGTGTGCGGGAACGCGTCGGTGAACCGCTCGCGTGCGCGCGGCCCCTGCACCGCGAGGATCGCCTGGTCCCGCCGCGGGGTGAGCGTGAAAGTCGCGCCCATCGACTCGCGCAGCGACTCGAGCCAGGCGATGTCCGTCTCGGCGGTACCCGCGTTCACCACCAACCGGAACCAGTCCTCGCGGAAGTGATAGGCGATCAGGTCATCCACGACGCCGCCGGCTTCATTCAGCATGCAGGAGTAGAGCGCCTTGCCGGGGGCGCGCAGCTTCTCCACGTCGTTGGCGAGCGCGCGGCGCAGGAACTCGCGGACACCCGCGCCCTCCAGGTCCACGACCTGCATGTGGGAGACATCGAACACGCCCGCATCGCGTCGCACCGCATGGTGCTCCTCGATCTGCGAGCCGTAGTGCACCGGCATGTCCCAGCCGCCGAAGTCGACCATGCGGGCGCCGGAGGCGCGGTGGAGGGCATTCAGCGGCGTGGACTTGGGCACGACATCTCCGGTCATGAACGCAGAAAGGGCCGGACCAGGGCTATGAGCCCTGCCGACCCCTCTGTCCTTGGTACCTGAGAGATTGCGGCCACTTGCCAGCCGCGTGCCCCTTCGGTGGACGGCGCTGCCGTCGCTCTCCAGAGTCCGGGGCGAATCCCCGGGTCCGCATGGTCCTTTTGCCTGAGAGTTTGCGGGTGCTACCCCTTCGGCGGCCACGCTTGCGCGCGGCGCTCTCCCATGCGGATACCGCGATTGTAATCGATGACGCCAGGAACGAGGAGCGGCATGAAGGTTGCTGCTGCAATCGCATGACACAGCCCTTTACCCCCGACGACCTCATCCTCTTCAACGACCTCGGCCAGCTTGCCGTCGCAAAATCCCACCGTACCGCCGCGTGCGTGGTGCGCAGCGTGGACATACCCAGCGACGATTATGTCTCGACCATCTGGATCTTTCCGGGAGACGGCGGCGAACCCAGGCCGTTCACCGCCGGTACCGGGGGAGACAACGCGCCCGCGTGGTCCCCCGACGGCACGCGGCTCGCATTCATCTCCGCGAGGTCGGGCACGCCACAGGTGCACGCGATGCCCCTCAGCGGCGGCGAAGCGCGGCCACTGACGCAGCTCGCCGAAGGCGTCGCGCAATTCAGCTGGCGGCCCGACGGCAAAGGCCTGCTCGTGTGCGGGGCGGTGACGATCGATCCCGAGACGCGCGAGCGCCGCAACCCGAGTGCCGCGCCGGCGCCCGAAGTCCCCGAGCTCGCATGGCGCATGCCGTACAAGAGCGATGGCAGCGGCTACACGTTGCGTCGCGCATTCGTGCTGTTCAACGTGGATCTTGCGAGCGAAGAGGCGCGGCAAATTACTCCCACTACGTTCGACGTTCTTTCCGCGGCGTGGTCGCCGGACGGAACACAAGTCGTCTATACGCGCACCCGCGAGGGGCCGGAAGCGCATAGAACCGATGTCTGGATTGTGCGGGCCGATGGGTCCAATGCGCGGCAGGCGACGCACGAGCTCGCGACCGTGATGAGCCCGCAGTGGTCTCCCGACGGCCGCTGGATCGTGCTCGCGGGTGCGCGCGATGAAGGCGATGCGCAATCTCGCCTGTTCCTGCTCGAAGTCGAGACCGGCGCCCTCAGCCAGCTGGGCAGCGACGACATGGAGGCCGGGCCGCCCGAAGCGCTGCAATGGCTGCCCGATTCTTCCGGCGTGCTCCTCATCATCGCGCAGCATGCTTCGCAGATCGTGGTGTCGGTGACGGTGCCCGGCGGAGACGTGCGGACGCTGGTGGGCGGAGAGCGCCACATCCCCGAGCTGTGTCTGGCTGATGGGCGGCTCTACTACTTCTCCGAAGCCGCGGACAAGCCGCGCGAGCTCTTCGCGCGGGCCATGGGCTCCAACAAGGAGGAGCAACTGTCGTCGCTCAACGCGTGGTGGTGGGAGCGAACGCCGCTGCAAGCGGAGTTGCGCTCCTTCCGCGTACCCGATGGCGCGGGAGGCGAGGAGAGGATCGTCGGTTGGCTGGTGCGCGCGAAAGGCTCGAAGGGGCCGCAGCCGCTGCTCGTCGAAGCGCATGGCGGGCCGAACGCCTTCGCGCTCCTCGGCTTCCCATGGAATACGTACTGGAACACGCTCTGCTCGCAGGGATGGGCCGTCGTGGTTCCGCACGCGGTGGGTTCGACGAGCTTCGGGCGCAAATTCGCCGAGCGCCTGAACGGGCATTGGGGCGAGCTCGACTTCCCGCAGTTCATGGCGGTGATCGACGCCCTCCAGGCCGACGGCATCGCGAGCAACAGGCTGGTGATGGCCGGCAAGTCGTATGGCGGATACATGACCGCATGGGCGATCGGCCACAGCAAGCGATTCGCCGCGGCGATCGTTGCGGCGCCGGTGTCGAACCTCGAGTCGCATTTCGGCACGTCGGACGGCGGCTACTACGGCCAGCCATATGTGCTCAATGCCGAGCGGCATGTCGAGCCGGACCGCTACCGGGCGCTATCGCCGGTGAATCACATCCATGAATGCACGACGCCGACCCTGATCCTGCAGGGCAAGGAAGACGAGCGTTGCCCGCGAGGGCAGTCGGAGGAGCTCTTCGCCACCATGCGGCGTGCGGGCAACCGCAACGTGGAGATGGTCATGTACCCGGGTGGCGGCCACCACTTCTTCGAGACCGGCAAGCCTTCGCATCGACTCGACGTAGTGCGGCGCATGAAGGCGTGGATCGAGAAGTGGGCGGGCAAGGACGCCCGCAAGACCGAAATGGTGGATGAATGGTCGGGGCGAGAGGATTCGAACCTCCGACCCCCTGCACCCCATGCAGGTGCGCTACCAAGCTGCGCTACGCCCCGACCGAGCCCTGAATTATAGCTTAGCGCTCCAACATCTTCAGGATGCTTTTCAGCTCCTTGCGGATGTTGCCGGGGGAAATCGGCTGGGGGACCGTCATGGTCTTGGTGCCGCCGCCGGGCTCGCG
>DATLEL010000080.1:0-13684 GCA_035525255.1 Usitatibacter sp. | reverse complement strand
CCACTGGTAGTAGTCGACGGCACCGCCCACATCCTTCACGCTTGGCAGCAGCACGTGGTACTTCACGTCGAGGATGCGCGCGGTCGAGTCGGCGCGCTCCATGTGCGTGCCGAGGCGCGCGAACTCGTAGGCGTCGTCGCGGTGCATGGTGCCGAAGGTCACGCCGCGGAAGAGGTGGCTCCTCTCCTTCACCCAGTCGAAGAGGGCCGACACCCCGCGCGCCTGCATCTTCTCCTCGTCCATGCCCTGCAGCTCGAGCCACGTGGAGTTGAGGACCTCCCACATCTCGGAGGTGATGGCGCCGCGGACCGCGCGCGCGTTCTCGCGCGCCTGGCGCGCGCACGCATAGATGGAGGTCGGATTCTCGGGATCGAGGGCGAGGAAGTGCAGCACCTCGCGTGCGCACACCTCGTTGTGGCGTCCCGAGAACGGGAACAGGGTGCCGCTGATGTTGAGGGGCGCGAACCACTCCTGGTCCTGGAGCGCGGGCTCCTTCACCAGCAGCGACATGCGCCACGTGACGTCGAGCACGCGCGCGGTATTCTCCGCCCGCTCGACGTAGCGGCTCATCCAGTACAGGCTCGACGCGACGCGGGACAGCATCTCAGGCGCGACCCATCAATCCACCACCCAGGTGTCTTTCACCCCACCGCCCTGCGAGGAGTTGACCACCAGCGATCCTTCACGCAGCGCGACGCGCGTGAGCCCGCCGGGGACGAACTGGATTTCACGGCCCGAGAGCACGTACGGCCGCAGGTCGATGTGGCGGTCGCCGAGCACGTCCTCGCAAAAAGTGGGGCAGAGCGAAAGCGACAGCGTCGGTTGCGCGATGAAGCGCTCCGGCGCATCGAGGATGCGGCGGCGATAGCGCTCGCATTCGTCCTTGCTCGCCGTGGGACCGACCAGCATTCCGTAGCCGCCGGAGCCATGGGCTTCCTTCACCACCAGCTGCTCGAGGTTGGCGAGCACGTACGAGAGCTCGTCGGGCTTGCGCAGCACGTAGGTGGGCACGTTCTTGAGGATCGGCTCTTCGCCGAGGTAGAAACGGATCATCTCCGGCACGTAGGGGTACATCGACTTGTCGTCGGCGACGCCCGTGCCGATGGCGTTGGCGAGCGTGACGCGTCCCGCGCGATAGGCGCCGAGCAGTCCCGGCACGCCGAGCATGGAGTCGGGGCGGAAGGCCTGCGGATCGAGGAAGTCGTCGTCGATGCGCCGGTAGATCACGTCCACCTTCTGCGGGCCCTGCGTGGTGCGCATGAAGACGGTGTTGTTGAGCACGAAGAGGTCGGCCCCTTCCACCAATTCGATGCCCATCTGCTGCGCGAGGAACGCGTGCTCGAAGTAGGCGCTGTTGTGGTGGCCCGGCGTGAGCAGCACGACGGTGGGATTCTTGGTGCCGTGATGCGAGACGCCGCGCAGCGTCTCCAGCAGCAGGTCGGGATAGTGGTCGACCGGGCGGATCGACTGGTTCGCGAAGAGCTCGGGGAAGAGCCGCATCATCATCTTGCGGTTCTCGAGCATGTACGAGACGCCCGAGGGGGTGCGCAGGTTGTCCTCTAGCACGTAGTACTCGCCGTCCGCGTGCTTCACGATGTCGACGCCCGCGATGTGCGCGTACACGCCGCCCGGCACTTCGACCCCGATCATCTCGCGGCGGTACTGCGAATTGCCCTCGACCATTTCGGTGGGGATCACGCCCGCCTTGACGATCTCCTGGGCATGGTAGGCATCGTGAAGGAAGCGGTTGAGGGCGCCCACGCGCTGGCGCAGGCCCGCCGCGATGCGGTCCCATTCCTGGCCCGGGATGACGTGCGGGACGATATCGAAGGGGATGAGGCGCTCGGTGCCGGAGGTCTCGCCATAGACCGCGAAGGTGATGCCGACGCGGTGGAAAAGCAGGTCGGCGGCGTGGCGGTTCTGCGCGATGCGCGCGGGCGGGGTCTGCTGCAGCCAATCAGCGAAGGCGGCGTAATGGGGCCGCACCGCGCGATCGGCGGTGAACATCTCGTTGTATTTGGGGGGGTGACTCGACATGGACACGGATACAGCAAACCTCGTGCCACAGGATAATAGAAAACCGGCTCCCGGATTTGCATCCGGGAGCCGGCAAGAGCCGCGCCGGGCAGCCTAGGGCCGCGCCGCCTCCAGGCCACCGATGGCGCGGGTGAAGGAATCGCGCAGCCGCGCGAGCCAGCGTGCGAGCCGCGAGCGGTCGGTTTCGGCCGGGGGCGTGTGCTCGGGCGGGAGGGCGACGAACTTCACCCGCACGAGGCGCTGTACCCGGGCGTTGCACCGATCCGAAGCGGAAATTGATTTCATGGGGGCCATCCTCCGCCCGGCAGGGGGCCGCGCGCCGTGGATGATTGCGCAGGCGGCATGCGGAATTTTCCGCATATCGCAGGTATAGAATCGAACCCGAAACTCGTCGAATCGCCCGAGCCAACGCCCCGTGCTCAGCCCCTCCGTCGCTTCCGATCTCGCCCCCTTCGAGGGCGAGCTGCGTGCCACTTTCGGCGCGGCCCTGGCCGAGCTGCCGGTGCGCGCGCTGCAATTCGCTCGCGGATCGGCCAGTGCCGCGGGGCGCGACGAGGCCTTCGACCGCGCGCTCGCGGTGGGCCGGCTGCTGCTGGTGCAGGGCGCGGACCCCGAGACCATCGCCGCCGCGCTGATCAGCCAGGCGATTCCCGAGCGCGAGCTGGACATGGACGCGGTGCAGTCGGCCTTCGGCGCGGAGCTCGCGCTGCTGCTGCGCGGCCTCGCGCGCGCCGGGCGCATCGATTCCCTCACCTCCGAGGGCGTGGACCTGGAGCAGCTGCGCAAGATGCTGCTCGCCATCGCCGAGGACGTGCGCGTGGTGCTGATCAAGCTGGCCGAGCGCGTGGTCTACCTGCGCTCGCTCACCAAGGCCGACGAGCAGGTGCGCCGCAACGCCGGCAAGCAGACGCTCGAGCTCTTCGCGCCGCTCGCCAACCGGCTGGGCGTCTCCGACATGAAATGGGAGCTGGAGGATTTCTCCTTCCGCTTCACCGAGCCCGAGCTCTACAAGAAGATCGCCCAGCTCCTGGACGAGAAGCGCTTCGACCGCGAGGCGTATATCCAGCGCGTGATCGAGAAGCTCCACGAGGAGCTCGCCACCATGGGCATCAAGGCCGTGATCCAGGGGCGGCCGAAGCACCTCTACTCCATCTGGCGGAAGATGCGCGGCAAGAACGTGGCGTTCGAGAAGCTCTACGACATCCGCGCCGTGCGCGTCATCGTGAAGAACATCCGCGAGTGCTACACCGTGCTCGGGGTGGTGCACGACCTGTGGCGTCCCGTGGAAGGCGAGTTCGACGACTACATCGCCAGTCCCAAGTCCAACGAGTACCGCTCGCTGCATACCGCGGTAGTGGGCCCGGAAGGGCGCACGCTCGAGGTGCAGGTGCGGACGGAAGAGATGCACCAGCACTCGGAGCACGGCGTGGCCGCCCACTGGCGCTACAAGGAAGGCTCGCGCTCCGACAAGAAGTTCGATGCACGCATCGCCTGGCTGCGCCAGGTGCTCGCATGGCGCAACGAGCTCTTCGAAGGCGAGAAGGGCCCGCGCTCCACGCAGCTCCTCGACGACACCATCTACGTCCTCACGCCGCAGGGGCGCGTGGTGGATCTTCCCGCCGGCTCGACGCCGATCGATTTCGCCTATCACGTGCACACCGACCTCGGCCACCGTTGCCGCGGCGCCAAGGTGGACGGGCAGATGGTGCCGCTCGACTACAAGCTGCAGAACGCGCAGCGCGTGGAGATCACGGCGGTGAAGGAAGGCGGGCCCTCGCGCGATTGGCTCACCCATCCGCGCTACCTCGCCAGCCCGCGCGCGCTCGCCAAGGTGCGGCAATGGTTCCGGCACGAGGACCACGAGCGCGACATGGTGGCCGGACGCAGCGTGTTCGAGAAAGAGCTGCAGCGCCTGGGTGCGACCGGTGAATCCCACGCGCGGATCGCCGGCGAAGCGGGATTCGCGACGCTCGATGATTTCTTCGCGGCGCTCGGCCGCGGCGAGGTGACCTCGCGCCAGGTGGAGATCGCGGTGCGTGGGGAGATCGCGCCCGCGCCGGCGCAGCCGCCGCCCATGGTGGCCCCGGTCTCCGAGAAGGCATCGTCCTCGTCGGGCGTGCTGGTGCTCGGCGTCAACAACATCGCGACCCTCATCGCCCGCTGCTGCAAGCCGGTGCCGCCCGACCCCATCGTGGGGTTCGTGACGCGCATGCGCGGCGTCACCGTGCACCGCCAGGACTGCCCCAACATCACGGTGCTGGGGCCGGAGCAGCGCGACCGGCTGATGGCGGCCGACTGGGGCAAGACCGCCGAGGAGGCGCCGTTCTCTGCCGATCTGGAGGTGGTGGCGGCCGACCGGCAGGGCCTGCTGCGCGACATCTCGGAAGCCATCTCGCGCGAGCGCATCAACGTGACCGCGGTGAATACGCTCTCGCGCGGCGCGCACGCGTTCATGCGATTTACGCTGCAGGTGAGCTCGGGCGAGGCGATCCAGCGCGTGCTGCGCCAAGTGAAGGACGTCCCCGGCGTCGATTCGGCGCGGCGCCTGTGAACGCGGTGCTCTCGCTGCCGCAGATGGAATCGCGCCTGCACGAGCCGCTGCCGGTGCACGAGCGCGTGCGGCTGCTGAACGAGATCGCCGAGCAGCTCTACGAGCGCGACGCGATGCGCGGGGCGACGCTCGCCCGCGAGGCGATGGAGCTCGCGCGTGCCACCGGGGATGCGCCCGGCGAAGCGCAGGGCCTGTATTGCCTTGGCCGCAACCTCTATTCACAAGCCGACTACCCGGGCGTGTTCGAGACGCAGAACATGGCGCTCGCGCTCTTCCGCAACCTCGGCGATCCCCACGGCGAGGCGCGCTGCTGCAACCTGCTCGGCATCACCCACCGCCAACTCTCCGATTACGGCCGCGCGCTCGACATGTACGACGCGGCGCTGCGCGGCTTCCGCGAGACGGTGGACCTCAAGTGGCAGGCGCGGGTGATCTCCAACATCGGCAACATCGAGATCCAGCTCGGCAACCACGGCGCGGCGCTGGAGCTGTTCGACCAGGCTCTCGACCTGCGTCGCGAGATCGGCGACGACGAGGGCGCAGGCTTCGACCTGAACAACGCGGCGTTCGGGCGCATTCAGCAGGCGCTGAAAATGCGGGCGGCTCGAGATTTCGAGGGTTGCCAGCTGGAGGCGGAGGCGGCGCTCGGGTTATTGGACCGCGCGCTCGGCATCGCGCGGCAGCACGGCTACAAGCGCCTGGAAGCCTTCTGCCTGCAGACGATGGGTGAGGCGTACCAGGCGATGGCGCGTCCCGAGGTGGCGCTCGGGATGGCCGACCAGTTCCTCGCGCTGGCGCGAGCCTCCAACGACAAGTGGATCGAGGCTTACGGCCACGCGTGCGTGGGCGAGCTTCGCCAGCAGCTGGGACAGAACGAGGAAGCGCTGGTGCAGCTGCAGGAAGCGCTGGTGGTGTTCGAGATCCTCGGGTCGATGGACCAGTGCGCGCGGGTGATGCGGGCGCTGTCGCAGGTGCACGAAGCGCTCGACCAGTTCTCCGAGGCGCTGGCGTGCATCCGCAAGGCGGGCGTCATCGAGCAGCGATTGCGAAGCGAGGAGATCGAGGGGCGCGCGCGGGCCATCGCGGCGCGCCGCCGACTCGACCAGGCGCGGCTCGAAACGGAGCGATACCGGCGCCTCGCCATGGAAGATTCGCTCACCGGCCTCGCCAACCGCCGCCAGCTGGATGAACGCCTCGAGTCGCTGATGGGTGAGGCGCGCAAGCCCGGCAATGTCGTCACCGTGGCGCTCGCCGACGTCGATCACTTCAAGGGCATCAACGACCGCTTCTCCCATGCGGTGGGTGACGAGGTGCTGAAGTGCGTAGGCGAGATCCTCCGCGCCCACTGCCGCCTCGGCGACCTCGCCGGCCGCTACGGCGGCGAGGAGTTCATGCTGGTCTTCCGCAACCTCGAGATGCGGCCCGCCGTGGAGATCTGCGAGCACGTGCGCCGGGCGGTGGAGTCGTGGGACTGGAAGTCGATCCATCCCCATCTGCGCGTGACGCTCTCGCTCGGCCTCGCCTCGAGCGTCTCGTTCGACGACGCGCAGGGCCTCCTAGACGCTGCCGACCACTGGCTCTACGAGGCGAAGCACCACGGGCGCAACCAGATCCAGCCGGTGATCAATTCAAGGGGTCAGGTTACTTGACCAGCGAGCGCTGCCTCCTGGCAGCCGTATCGATCAAGTAACCTGACCCCTTGAATTGATGAAGATGTTCGCGTCGGCTTCCGAGAAGAACACCAGCCGCACTTCGCTGATGGCGGGGTAGCGGGCGAGGGCGGAGTCGATGGCGCTGCGAGCCACGCGGGCCGCCTCGTCCTTGGGGTAGCCGTAGATGCCGGTGGAGATCGCGGGGAAGGCGATCGTGTGGAGCCCCTGCGCCGCGGCGAGCGCGATGCAATTCTCGTAGCAGGCCGCGAGAAGGTCCGGCTCGCGCCCGCCGTACTCCCCGTAGATCGGGCCCACGGTGTGGATCACGAAGGGCGCCGCGAGATCGCCGCCGGGCGTGATCACGGCTTCGCCGGCGGGCAAGCCGCCGGGATGCGTGGTCGCGCGGATTTCGCGGCAGGCGCGCAGGATCGCCGGACCGCCCGCGGCGTGGATCGCGCCATCGACGCCGCCGCCGCCCAGCAGGTTCCGGTTCGCCGCGTTGACGATCGCGTCGGTCGTCTCGCGCGTGATGTCGCCCACCTTCACGGTGAGGCGCTCGTGGACACGATAAACTTGCATCACTCCATCCTGCATCGCCCCCTCCCCGTGAAGCAAGAGCCACGCGTCATCCTCAAGCCGGGACGCGAGAAGTCCCTTCGCCATCGCCACCCGTGGGTGTTCTCGGGCGCCATCGGACGCGTCGAGGGCCAGCCGGCGAGCGGCGACACCGTCACCGTGACCGCGCAGGATGGCGCATTCCTCGCGCGCGCCGCGTGGAGCGCCGATTCGCAGATCAGCGCGCGCGCCTGGACGTTCGATCCGGCGGAGCAGGTGGACCAGGACTTCATTCGCCGGCGGCTGCGCGACGCCATCTCGCGCCGTGCGGTGATGCCCGCGGGAAGCGATGCGCTGCGGCTGGTGCACGGCGAATCCGACGGCTTGCCGGGGTTCGTCGCCGACCGCTATGGCGACACGCTCGTGGTGCAGATCCTCTCGTCGGGCGCGGAGCGCTGGCGCTCGTTCTGGGGCCCGGCCCTTGCCGAGCTGACCGGCGTGAAGTCGGTCTACGAACGTTCCGACGTCGAGGTCCGCACGCTCGAGGGCCTGCCGCCGCGCTCGGGTCCGCTGGTGGGAGACGCGCCGAAGTCAGTGCGCATCACCGAGGATGGCATCGCGTACGAGGTCGACGTGGCGCTCGGGCAGAAGACCGGCTTCTACCTCGACCAGCGCGACAACCGCGCGCTCGCGGGACAGCTCGCCGCCGATCGCGAGGTGCTGAATTGCTTCTGCTACACCGGCGGCTTCAGCCTCTCCGCATTGAAGGGAGGGGCGAAGCACGTGACCTCGATCGACACGTCCGAGGAGGCGCTGCAGGGCGCGCGGCAGAATCTCGCATTGAACGGCCTCGATGCATCGCGCGCGGAGTGGCTCGCCGTCGATGTGTTCGCGCACCTGCGAAAGCTCCGCGACCAGGGGCGCAAGTACGGCCTCATCGTGCTGGATCCGCCGAAGTTCGCGCCCACCGAGAAGCACGTCCCCAACGCCGCGCGCGCCTACAAGGACATCAATCTCTGGGCGCTGAAGCTGCTCGCGCCGGGCGGACACCTGCTCACGTTCTCATGCTCGGGCGCCGTGAATGCGGACCTCTTCCAGAAGATCGTGGCCGGGGCCGCGGCGGATGCGAAGGTCGACGCCCAGGTGCGCCGCCATCTCGGCCCTTCGCTCGACCATCCCGTCTCGATTCACTTCCCCGAGGGCGAGTACCTCAAGGGGCTGTGGCTGCAGGCGGGCTGAGGCGGTCCTGCCGCAGCGCTTTCACCGCGAGACCGCGTTGATCGTCGAGCCATTCCGACACGAAGGAATCCGCGGTGGCTTCGTCGAGCGCCAGCCGCGCGTCGCTCTCGCCCCCCGAGTACACGATGCGCATGCCGTTCTTGCGCGCGAGGTGCATCATCGCGCCGTTCTCCGAGAGGCAATGCACGAATACTTCGGCCACGCCCCGGTTGCGCAAGTAGGTCACTGCGCGGCGCAGCAGCGCATTGCCGCAGCCGCCGCCCCGCCATCCCGGCAGCACCGACAGGCCCAGCTCCGCCGCGGCGCCCGTCACCGCCACGTGAATCAGCGCCACCATCTCCAGGTTGTCGTCATGCACCGCGAAAAGGCCATCGCGCTCGAAATCGATACGCCCGACGTAGGACTCGATGCCCTCGTCGCTGATGGCGCTGCCGAAGCGCAGGCGCCGGTCTTCGCCCTCGAGGGCGAGGAAGTGGGCCAGGAGCGCGGCGCGATCGTGGGAACGGAGGCGAACGGTAGGAATACTGCGGTTCAAGTGCTACTCCTTCAGTTTCGGGGTCTTTTCAGCTAAAATCGCAGGTCGAATCACAGGCGCGTAGCTCAGCTGGTTAGAGCACCACCTTGACATGGTGGGGGTCGTTGGTTCGAGTCCAATCGCGCCTACCAATTCCCCTTTCGATGCATCAAATGAAGCCGCTCATCGAGCGGCTTTTTTTGTTCCATACTGGTTTCCGCCCAAGGAAATTCCCATGGGGTCCACTTGCCGCGCAACGATTTCGCCGCGGTGATCTTCGACCTCGACGGCACGCTGGTGGACAGCGCCGGCGAGATCGCGATCGCCCTGAACCGCCTGCTGGCAGAGCTGGGCCAGCCACCCATGGCGCGGCGCGAGGTCGAGGCGCTCATCGGCCGCGGCGTGCGCTCCCTGGTGGAGCGCGCGCTGGAACGAACCGGCCTGCGGGGTGCGGACATCGGCGCGGCGGTGGAGCGCTTCGAGCAGCTTTATGCCGTTACGGTGGGAACCGATGCGACGCTTTTCTCCGGCGTGCAGGAAGGTCTCGCGTTGCTGGCGAACGCGCGCATCCCCATGGGCGTCGTCACCAACAAGCCTCGGTATTTCACCGAGCAGCTGTTGCGCCGCCTCGGCGTGGAAAACCTGTTCACCGCGGTCGTCGCGGGCGATGACGGCATCCGGCGCAAGCCCGCCGGCGACATGCTGCTCGCCGCCGCGCGCGAGCTGGGCTGCGACATCGATTCGTCCCTCATGATCGGCGACTCCGAGAACGACATCCTCGCCGCCCGGGACGCGGGGTGCGTCGTGTGGTGCGTTCCCTACGGGTACAACGAGGGGCGCCCGCCGGCGGCGCTCGACTGCGACCTGCTGGTGTCTACTGTAGAGGAGGCCGCGCGACGCTTGACAGCAGCACCATCGCGTCCGCCACCGGGACCGGCGGGCTGAAGAGATAGCCCTGGTACTCGTCGCAGCGGTGCAGCCTGAGGAACTCCAGCTGCTCCTCGCCCTCCACGCCCTCGGCGACCACCTTCATGCCGAGGCTGTGCGCGAGGTTGATGATGGCGATGGTGATCGCGGCATCCTCGGGATTGCGCGTCACGTCGCTGATGAACGCGCGGTCCACCTTGAGCGCGGCGATGGGGAAGCGCTTGAGGTACGCGAGGCTCGAATAGCCGGTGCCGAAATCGTCCACGGCGATGTGGATGCCCATGGCCTGCAGGCGGCGCATGCTGCGCGCGGCCTCCTCCGGCTCGCGCATCAGCACCGATTCGGTGAGCTCCAGCTCGAGCAGCGCGGGATCGATGCCGGTTTCCACCACGATGCGCGCCACGACGCCGTCCAGGTCGCGCTGGTGGAACTGGCGCGCCGAGAGGTTCACCGCGATCGGCAGCACCTCGAGGCCCATCGCCTGCCAGTCGCGGATCTGGCGGCACACCCTGAGGAGCACCCATTCGCCCACGGGGACGATGAGACCGGTGTCCTCGAGGATCGGGATGAATTCGCCCGGCGCGAGCAAGCCCTGCGCCGGATGGCGCCAGCGCAGCAGCGCCTCGAAGCCGCTCACGCGTCCGCTGGCGACGGATACCCGCGGCTGGTAGTAGACCTCGAACTCGGAGCGGTCGAGCGCTCCGCGCAGCTCGGTTTCCAGCGCCAGGCGGCGCGCGGCGAGTTGCTGCATCTCCGCACGGTAGTGCTGGGCATTGTTCCGGCCGTTCTCCTTGGCGCAATCCATGGCGATGGCGGCGTTGCGCAGCAGCTCGGCAGGCGTGGTGCCGTCGTTGGGACAGATCACCACGCCGGCGCTCGCGGTGCAGTACACCCGCTGGCCGTCGATGTCGAAGGGATTGCGAAGGCGGGCGATGGCGCCGGAGGCCACGGCACCGGTCTCGGCGACCCCGCTCGGTGCCAGCACGATGACGAACTCGTCGCCGCTCACGCGCGCCACGGTGGCCCCTGGCCCCGCGCAGCGCACCAGCCGCATCGCCGCGCGCTTCAGCACGCGATCGCCGAACTCCTGGCCGAACGTGTCGTTCACGGCCTTGAAGCGATCGAGGTCGATCAGGATCAGCCCCACCGTCAGGCCACGCTCCCGCGCGTGCGAGAGCTCCAGCGCCAGGCGATCGTGGAGCAGCTGCCGGTTGGGCAGGTCGGTCAGCGGGTCGCGGGTGGCGAAGTAGGTGGCGCGCGCGGCGTGCTTCTTCAACGCTTCCACGGCGCGCCCCAGCTCCAAAGTCCTGCCGCCGGCGACCCGCCGCAGGCAATAGTTGCTGAAGAGGATGAACGCGCTGAAGGCGAGGGCGACGACGCCCATCACGATGAGGTAGGCGAGGTGGCGGGTCGAGATCGGCAGGGGCACGGGATTGCCACGCCAGCGGCTCTCGATCTCCGCCATCTCGGCGTTGCCGATGCGCTCGAAACCCGCCTGCACGAAATCGCGCAGCTGCGCGCGGCCGCGGCGCACCGCCCAGCCGAACGGCGCGGAGTAGAGCGGCGGCGACCGGCGGAACTCGTCGCCGAGCCCGTGCTTGAACAGGAAGTATTCGGCGGCGAGCGAATCCATGCAGAAGAGCCGCACTTCGCCGACGGCGGCGGCGCGCACCAGCTCCTCCGAGTCGCGGTAGCCGCGGATCACGCCGGCCTGGTGCGCGCGCAACCAGTCGGCGCAAGCGCTGCCGTCCTTCGCCGCGACGGTAAAGCCGCGCATGCTGGCGGGGTCGGTGATGCCGGTGATCGAGCGGTGGAAGTATACGTGCGCGTCGATGCTCACGGGCGTCGCGGTGAACTCGTAGCTCTCGGCGCGCTTGCGGGTCTGGGCCAGCGACTCGATGACGTCCGCGCGTCCCGCGCGCACGCTTTCCTGCGCTTCCGCCCAGCTGGTGCCGAGCACTTCCACCGGGACGCCGGTGCGCCGCGACCACAGCTCCCACTTGTCCTTCACGATCCCGCGCAGCGCGCCATCGTCGCCGCGAAAAAGGAACGGCGGATAGTTCTCGTCGGTGACCACGACCAGCTTCGCCGGGATGTCGAACGCGGCCGCCGCCTGGACCGCGAGCGCGAGCAGGGCGGCCAGCCAGTGCGCCTTCATCGGAAGAACTCCACGTCGCCGCCGCGCGGCAGCGCGACCAGGCCCGCGCCGTATTGGGATTCACGCTCGGCGATGGCGCGCTGCTGTCCGTTCTGGATCGAACGCACCAGCACGCGGCCGGTGGCAGGAAAGAAGCACACCTTCCGCGATTGCGTGCCCTGCAGGTCGGATGCCGTCACCGGAATCGATTCCGCGCGCAGGAACTCGGTCACGAACTCCGCGTTCGCCTGGCCGACATTCAGTGCCGTGATGCCCGCCAGCACGTTGCCGCCGCCGAACACCTTGGCCACCAGGCCCGCGCGCCGGGCGCCGAGGCGCACCAGCCTGTTGATCAGCATCTCCATCGCGTGCACGCCATAGCGAGCCGATGTCGAGGCGGGTCCCGCCTCGTTGCCTTCGCGCGGCAGCATGAAGTGGTTCATGCCGCCGATCCCCTGCGCCGCGTCGTGGAGGCACGCGGCCACGCAGGAGCCGAGCACGGTGACGATGGCGACGTCCTTGTTGGTGGCGAAGTACTCCCCGGGAAGCACCCGGATGGCGTCGCTGGGGATGGTGGCGTCAATGGCGGTCATGGCTAGGCCAGCGTCTCGTACACGGTCTTGCCGCGGGGGCGCAGGAAGTGTCCGGCGAGGTAATGGAAGTTCTCCGAGTGGCCCGCGAACAACAGTCCGCCGCCCTTCAGCAGCGGCGCGAATCGCTGCAGCACCTCGAGCTGGGTCGGCTTGGCGAAATAGATCATCGCGTTGCGGCAGAAGATCGCCGCGAGCGGCCCCTTCACGCTCCAGTCGCGGGCGCAGAGGTTGACCTGGCGGAATTCGACCATGGAAGCCACGTCGGGACGCAACTTGGCCAGGCCGCGGCGCGTGCCGTCGCCCCGGAGGAAGAAGCGGTGCAGCCGCTCCTCACCCACGGTCGCCGCGCGCTCCATCGGATACACCGCACGTTGCGCCGTCTCGAGGGCCTCGGTATCGATATCCGAGGCGATGATGCGCACGCCGCGCGCGACTTCTTCGCCCGCCTCGTGCAGCGCCATGGCGATGGAATACGGCTCCTCGCCGGTCGAGCACGCGGCGCTCCAGATGACGGCCGGCGGCGCGCCGGCGGGACGCGCCCGCAAGTGATCGAGCAGCATCGGGAAGTGATGCGCCTCGCGAAAGAAGCTGGTGAGGTTGGTGGTGAGCGCGTTGGCGAAATGGGCGCGCTCGGGTGAGCCAGGCGCTTCCACCTCGTCGAGATACGTGGAGAAGCGGTCGTGGCCGGTCGCCTGCAGGCGGCGCAGCAGGCGATTCATCGCCATGGTCCGCTTGGTCGGCCCGAGCGAGATGCCGGCGATCTCCTGGATCAGCCGTCTCACGCGGTCGAATGCGGCGGCGCCGAGCTCGCACATCTCAGCGTTCCCCTTCGGACTGGCCGCGCCACACCAGCAGGATCGCCTTGGCGTCGTTCCAGAAGCGGTTGGCCATGCGATCGCCGTGCATCTCCTGCAGTTGATACGCGATCTCCCGCGCCCGCATCGCGAGCTCCCGCAGCGTGCGCGCGTCGAGCAGCTCCTCGGCGAGCAGGCTCGAACCGCACGAGCCGGTTGCCTCGACGCAACGCAGGAGCTCTATCTTGGCGCCGGCTACCGGGGGCAGGGCGGGGCGGACGGGTTCCGAAGGGTCGCCCATGTTCATGGCACGATCCTCTGGAAGACCTGCAGCAGGCGCTCGGGATCGAACGGCTTCACCATCCAGCCGGTGGCGCCCGCCTCGCGGCCCTTGCGTTTCATGTCGGCCGACGACTCGGTGGTCAGCACCATGATCGGCGTGTCGGCATAACCCGCGATGGCGCGCAGGCGCCTCACCAGCGCGATGCCGTCCATCTTCGGCATGCTCTGGTCGGTCAGCACGGCGTCTACCTGGCGGGAGCGAGCCACTTCGAGCGCTTCCTCGCCGTCGCCGGCTTCGAGCACCTCGTAGCCGCCCAGCCTCAGCACGTGGGCGACCATGCGGCGCATGGAAAGCGAATCGTCTACTGCAAGGATGGTGCGGCTCACGAATGCTCCTGGAAGA